>JAFITR010000142.1 GCA_017116025.1 Simkania negevensis | reverse complement strand
CGTCATCCGAGGCTTTGATCGAGCGCCCTCCGGGCTTAAAACAAAACATTTTTTTTATAAAACTGCAAAACTCGATTGGGTCTCGGCCTGCTTTTATCGGTAACATTTACTCAATCGTACAGATATTTTTCGTCAAATGCAACACCAGAATTTGTTGATGAGCCATTTCCTATGTAGCTGTGTATGGGGATGAAACAAAAATGCACCGTTGTGTTATTATGCAAAAAACGATAGAATCTTTAAAAGATTAATTACCAAAAGGTCCGCGATGATTCTATCAAATGATTTGATCCAACCTCATGATCTCGATTATTGGAAGAGCCATGTTTTTGATTCACAAGGAAAGATACAAGAAAACGTATGGGAAGAAAGGGATCTCAAGTTTCTTCTTCCTGTAATTCAGGATACTTTTGCCCAACTGTTGCGAGAACCCGTTGATGGCACAAAAAAGAGAGAGAGACAAATTCAATTAGCCTACGCATCAAGAAACGCAGAAATTATTTGTCGAATTGCTTCAGAGAGATTGGGGATCTCTGTTTCTATCGATTTAACTGCGCTGCAGAAAAAAGTGCAAGTTTCAATTAAGCTAACACACAAGGAAGAATTGTTAATTACGACAAGCTGTTCGTTATCGCACTTGCTTGACCTTTCCTATTTCGAAACGATGTTTCGTGGTCCGTCTCAAGAAACGGAAGGAGAGCTGTCGTTGGATCTGGATGAGAAGGAAGACGTTGAATTTTATCGCTTGTTTTTTTCAGGTGTAGAGAAAGGGAAGTTGTTAAAACCCACTAATGTGAAACAAGCCTGTAAACTGTTGTCTCTTGGACGTTACTTCGGGTGTCCTGAAGAGTTTCTTGGGCCTGTTTATAATTTTATCGAGAAGACCCCCTTACAAAAAGAGGAAGCTCTTCATTTAGCAGAACATGCTTATCGATTTCATTCTTCTATATTACAAGAGATTTTGTCTTCGTGTTATCTGTCGAAACTAAATTCTAATGAAGTGGTTTCTTTTCTAGACGAGCTTAAAAATAGAGGAATCTCCTTTAGCTCTTTAGTTCTCAAAGGATGTAAATTAGATGCGCCTCTCCTTGCCTGGTTCAAACAACATGCTAATGAAATTACGACTCTTGATATTTCGTCTGCACAGCTTCACGATCCTGCTGCTTGGATCGAGGCATTAAGCAATAATCCCTCCTTGAAGGTTTTGAATATATCGAATACCCGAATCACTACTTTGCCACAGGGGTGTCTTAATCTGGAAGAAGTATATGCTTTCGACTGTCGTCTGTTATATGATGTCAGCGGTCTTGACAACCTTAAGAAGTTACGCAAACTCATGTTGCTTTGGGCAGGAATTACAAAGTTGCCGACGGGGTGTGATAATCTGGAAGAAGTCGATACTTCCGGGTGTGTTCAGTTAGTCGATGTCAGTGGTCTTGACGATCTTAAGAAGTTGCGCATACTCAATTTGTGTCACACAGGAATTGTTGCTCTGCCGAAGGGGTGTGTTAATCTGGAGAAAGACGAGGCTTCCCAGTGTGTTCAGTTAGACGATGTCAGTGGTCTTGACGATCTTAAGAAGTTGCGCTTACTTATTTTGTGTGGCACAAGAATTATTGCTCTGCCGAGGGGGTGTGTTGGTCTGAAAGAAGTCAATGCTTCCCAGTGTGTTCAGTTAGTCGATGTCAGTGGTCTGGACGATCTTAAGAAGTTGTGCACGCTCTATTTGTTTAACACAGGAATTACAGCTTTACCGGAGGGATGTGATAATCTGGAGGAAGTCGATGTTGCCTCCTGTCGTCAGTTAGCCGATGTCAGAGCTCTTGACAACCTTAAGAGATTATGCAGACTCCGCTTGTCGGGCTCAGGAGTTTTTGCTCCGCCAAGTGGGTGTATTCGTCTGGGAGGCTCTGTTGCGTAATTCATCACTGAGATCAGTGAGCAGGGTGTGAGATAAGGAGATGATCATGCTGCCATTTTTTCAATGGCTTAGTGGTTATTTATGCAACAACGCCCGAATGCAACACGATAATTCCCACTTAGAAAGTGCTGGCTATTTGATTTAGATGAAGCTAGAATGCCTGCAAATTCTTTCAGGTATCCCGACAAACGAGCGGTATCTGATCGTCATGCATGTTTAAACGTTTGAGGTTTGTAGAGATGAAAAGAAAGAGTATTCAGTTTGCTTTTGTGTTGTCTTTGTTGTGTTTTTGTACAGCTCATCTGCTGGTTTTTTGTTCCAGCCAGGAGCTGTATGTAGAAACAAATTCGATAGAGTCGGTGAAAGAGTATATCGACGATGGCGATACACTTGTCGTTTTTGATTTGGATCAAACGGTTTTTGAGACGGCTCAAGCACTTGGAGGAGATGAGTGGTTTTATCATGCCCTGCAACGCGAGCAAGAACGTGGAGTTCCTTTTGAGGAAGCTCTGCAAACTATTTTGACGAAATATACGCATTTTCAAATGGTGGTAAAAATGCAGCCTGTGGAGTCCGTTACTTCTGAGTTGATCAAAGAATTGCAGGAGGCACATACTCCTATCATCTCATTGACAACGCGTGGTTATGAAGTGATTCGTGGGACAATGAAGCATTTGAAAGGCATGGACATTGATTTTTCTGTGACTGCCCCTTCGTGCCCAAATTGCATCCAAGACCACGTCTTCATGCAGAAGGAGCCTATCTTCTATCACAAAGGCATCTTGTTTACAGCAGGGGACAACAAAGGCTTGGTTTTTGAACAGTTACTCACCCACACACACTATCTCCCGAAAAAAGTTGTCTTTATTAACGACAAGTTATCCCCCCTTGAAAGCCTTGGCCATGCATGTCAGAAGCTGGGCATTGATTTTGTTGGATTACGTTACGGCTATCTTGATGAGAAGATGAAAAATTTCAATATGGAGCTTGCCGATATCCAACAAGAAGATTGTGAGCGTCCTGGTTTAACCGATGTCGAAGCGATGGTGATTCTTAACGAAAGATGTTCAAGTAGGGACGGAAAGTAACAAGATAAACAAGGATCTCTTCTGTTAGAGGTATTGCAAAAGGCCATTGCTACCGCGATGAGTACAACATATTGATTGACATGCCATTAAAGTGTAGACCATGTCCTGACACAAGCTGTAAACCATGTC
>JAFITR010000141.1 GCA_017116025.1 Simkania negevensis | reverse complement strand
AAACGGCCAAACTCGAGCGGCCCCCCCCCGGGGCATGCCAGATCCCCCGGGTTGCGCTCTCTCGAATTCCTTGCTGTCAGTCTAACAACGTTTTGATTTCGCTGTTGATTGCATATTTAACGTCTCTAAAATTTTCTTGCAAATCTGTTTCTGTTAATGTGTAGGGGATATCAGGGGTGACTCCCAAATTCTCTATCGTTTGGGTTCCCTCTGGTGTGATTCGCTCGGCGATAGACGCTGTCAATCTCACCTGTTTCGTTCCGAAGAGGTTGGGATAGCTCATTGCCTCAACATAGCCTCCAGCACCTCCTGTTCGTGTGCCCATCAACGTCACACGGCTGTTGTCTTGAAGGATTGCAGGAACAAAATCACCACATGAGAAATCCAGCTCGTTGATGAGCATCAATATCGGCCTTGTGTATTGTCCGCTTTCACTTGGTTTAATATATTTGATGCCATGCATATGGGTAGGCCTTGTCAACGTCTTCCCTTCTTCCCATTCGCTGATGACAAAAGAATAGTGGTCGATCAAGTTATCAAGCAGCTCGTTGTCGATCGTATACCCTACAATATCATCCCCTACCACATTACGCAATGCCCTATCAGAAAGGTCTTGCTCCTGAAGATCTTGTAGGATGGGAAGGATCTCCGCAGCGTGATATACCTCTTCTTGCGTCAGTGTTATCTTGTGCTTGGGTGTCTCCAGGTGGCGGTCGGTGAGCATCGACATTAAAGCAAAAGCGTAGAGATCTATCCCCCCAGGGTTGTTGAGCTGGTCGACGACAAGAGCAGAAGTGAAGCGGTTAAACCAACGCATCGTTGTAGCGAACGCCTCTGCTGCTTCAGTAAGGGAGCCGTCAGGTTCGTACGAAGCGATGCGGATATAGCCAATCCACTTGCCGTCAGAGTTTTTGAAGACGTATGCGTCAAAAGGCGACGACTCCGATGAGCGCCATACTACGCTGCCCAAATCGGGAAGGTAGCTCTTACGTGCGCCCATAGCAAGGACGTCTTTCGCTTCATGCCCCCATGCCTCTTTTGCTGTTAACCAGACGGGAGTAGCCATCTGCTTCAGCAGAGCCTTATGGCCAGCAAGCAGCGGTTGCCTCTGGTGAGCTCCAGTATTCAGCGTATAAGGCAGGTCAAAATTGTCAAAAGCAGCCTGCTCTGTCATAAAATCCGGACGGCTTCTGGTGGTGCGTAAAATCGACGGATCGTCCTTTACCTTCTCTTCTGTATATTGCCATTTGAGGAGAAAGGTCTCTACGTTACCTCCATTCCTGCTTCTGCCCGTTACAGGGGCGTGTCCTTGCGGCACAACGTGACCTAAAGCACCTACACGCATCGTTAGAAAGAGCTCTGCGAGAGCACGGTCTGTCTCAAGAACGTTGTCACCTACCTCCTCCTTGCGCAAACGATTGACAGCATCAGCGATAGGAGCGCCGCCAAACGTCAACAGCTCATCGCCTTCCTCCAAGTTGAAGTAGACGCGAGGAAGCAGTCTCCTGTCGATGAAAGTAATAAAATAACGGTCGCCTATGCTCTTGATTCTAAAAGGTAGGTAGGCGCGCTCGGTAGAAAGGAATGTAGCCCCCACATGGTAGTCCTTTGGTGTCTTTAACAGGTCGCGTACCACACGTTGATACCCCTTGATCGTGATCAACGGATCGTTCAATACCTGCTGCCGTGCTTCAGCAATAGCAACGTTTAATGTCCAACCTGCAAAGCTCTTCTTCCACTCATGCGGAGCATACTTTACCTCAAAAGCGCGTTTCAAAAAGTCCAGGTCGCGCAACATCTGTTCCTGTGCCGGTGTGGCGCCATATAACACCCCCCCACACGACAACATCAATACTATGCCAAAAATAACTTTGTTATAAAAATTCATCACCATACCTCACCTCACCGGTTTTTACGGACATTCAGCATTATGACAATAGAAGATTTATGAGGCAATAAAGATAAGATGTAGTGGTGCCGAGTCCCTAGGGCGTGACAAAGAAAAGAATAATTATTTTTATTCGTATTTATTCAGCTGTATAAAAAACTACAGCTAATCCTTCAAAAGGAAGATTCAAAAAGACCCTTGTTTTTCTTCAGACCTTCGGCCCACTCGAGTTTGGCAGTTTTGAAAAATCGACCGAAAGTCTGCTCGAGTTTGGCAGTGTTGAAAAATCGACCGAAAGTCTGGAATTGTAACAGCCCAGGCCGAAGGTCTGGAATTGTAACAGCCCAGGGCAACGCCCTGGGTATAGTAACAGTATTTGCAGCCTGAAGGGCTGCAATATTGCCTTTAGTAGCCGTGGGAGGTCCCGCACGAACAAGAGCTGCGCACGTTAGGATTCGATATCTTAAATCCTGCTCCTTGCAACCCTTCAACATAGTCGATCACGCAGCCCAACAGCTTCTCAACTTGTGCCTTGGGAACATATATCTCGACACCCTCCGAAACAAATACCTTGTCACCTTTGTCACCATCCTCCTCTCCGTCCGATGGCTTCTCTGAATAGTCGAGCAAATACTCCATCCCATTGCAGCCGCCGGGCTTCTCCTCAAAACGTAATCCCCATCCAGCCTTGCCTTCTTCCTCAAGGATAGTCACATATTTCGATGCGGCAAAAGGCGTCAGAGTGATCGTGTCAGGATCAGACGTCTCCTCCAAAATGCTGTTGAGCTTAGCGATCAGCCCATCGACCTGGTCATCCCCAAAACTGTGGCCATACATGCCCGCCTCCAACGTCTCCCATGTCGCGGCTCCACACCCTACACAGTGCAGGCCCATGTTCGTCATCTCCTGCGCAAGGCGCTGCGCCTTGTCCGGATGGAGCGTAAAGATCTCGTCAATCGTCATCGTTCGTACAATAGCCATAACCCTCTCCTCTAGTACTTAATCTTAACGGCGCCGTTATTCACTTTACACTGGCATGCCAAACGTTCGTAGTCCAGCTCACCTAAAAAATCCTCTTCCTCTTGTGTAAAGGCCGACAGATTCCCCATGCCGTCCGTTACCTCAATGACACACGTCCCACATATTCCCTCAGTGCAAGCAAAAGGTACCCCTTGCTCCTCACATACCTCCTGGATGCGGTCGCCATCTTTCACCTCGATCTCCTCCTCCGTGTTGTCAAAAACAAGCTTTGCCATCTCTCTCGCGTCTCCAAAATTCTGCGCCTAATAAAAACACCCATTTTCGCTCCATATCAATAAAAAAACAAGACAAAAGGGAAGAGAGGGACAGCCAGGGACAAAAGAGAGAACGGGGACAACAG
>JAFITR010000140.1 GCA_017116025.1 Simkania negevensis | reverse complement strand
GACACGGCAAAACAGCAAGTAGGACGTGCAGAGGCAGCGTTTGAAAAAGTTTTAAAAAGCGAGCTTAATGAACAGGCGGCACTCAGCCTCGCCACACTCTGGTTGTTGGAAGAAAAACTTTTTAACACACCTGCTTATCCGAAGATCAATGAGCTTTTTGCCAAAAATGTTCTCTTCCAATCGACGGCCCGTCAAGGGGAAGCTTTTCTGCTTCTCGCTCGCTCTGCCCTCATAGAAAAAGAAAAAGAAGACTATTTTGCTGAAGCAACAAACGCCACATTCCGAGAAACATCCCTATATGGCCAAGCCTGGTTTGAGAAAGGTCTATTTGAATACAACCAAGCCCTTAACGCAAAAGAGAGTAAAGAACCCCTACAAGTAACACTGAACAAAGCCTCTACCTCTCTTGCCAATGCCTTCCAATTTCTCAAAAAGGATCATCCCACAAAAGCGGCAGAAGCTCTAAAAACTCAAGCACTTGCCGAGCTCAAAAAAGATTCGTTCGAAGGAGTAGAAAATGGCTATCGTCTACTATCAAGCTTCTTCAACCGATACAACAAGCTGTTGCACGAACTCGATGACCAAGGGATGACTTACTACTTACATAACTACGCCGCGTCGAAGCTCATCGATCATGCTAATGACAAAGATGCTCTCCTACATGCTGTCGAAACAGCCTCGTCATCCCTTAAAAACGCTTTTCCCACAAGCTCGTATCTCCCCGAAAATCTGCACATCCTAGCCACGCTATATTTTCAGCTCAGCCGCTATGAGAAGGCCGAAGAAACCTTTCTGCGCTTGGCTATGGACTTCCCCTCCTCCCCCTATGCCGGCGATGCATGGTTTTGGACAAGTGAGAGTGCTGATTGGCAACAGAGAGATCAACCAGTCGTTGCTGCCTACCGCCGCCACGTTTTTGAAAAATATCCCCACTCCGCGCATGCTCCCGAAGCCTTCTTCCGTGTATACAGCTTCAGCCAATATCTCCAAGGGGACCCTGCTGCAATAGAACACCTCAACACCATGGAAGAACGCTATCCCACATCATACTACCTCATCGCTGCACACTATCTGCTAGGCCTGCACCAAGCCAATATTGCACAAGACAAAACAGACCCCAAAAAACAGACCCATGCATTGCTTGCCGCCACAACACATTTTGACCAAGCGCAAAAAAGTTTCGACCTCTTCTACGAAAAAGAAGCTATCCCTACACAAGAAGTTGACTATTTTGCTTCTATCCGCTACCGCGCTCTACTCCAAAAGGCCTCCGTATCGTATAACAAAGCCTATTCCGAGGAAGAAGGGCCAAAAAAACAGGTCTCTTTTGATACCGCTATTGCAACATTGCAACAAGTTACACGCGAATTCGATGATCCCACACACTCTCTTGCTTCACGATTCCACACAAATAACCACTACCCTTCTATCCTAGAAGAAGCAGAGTACCTTCTCGGGAAATCGCTGAATGAAGCGGGCGACAAAACAGCAGCAGAAGCGATCTTTAGCAAGATGCTTGACCGCTACCACAAAGACAAAATCAAAAGAGGTTACTACCTCTCACGAGCCTGGAACCAGCTAGCGATATTGACAGAAGAAAAAGGAGAATACGCCCTCGCCCTCCAATACCTCAACCATGCAGAAGAAAGCGCTATAGGACAAGTGCTCAAAACCGACCAACGCCTAGACCTGTGGACACAACAAGCCGAATGTCTTATTGCTCTAAAAGAGTTTGACCATGCTATGCTCAAACTCTCTTCTATCATCAACGACAACTCTGCTTCCAGCCAACGCGTATATGCCATGTTTTTGCGAGCACAAGTGTACGAACAACAAGGCAACGAAGAGCTCGCTTTAAAACAGCTCGAAGCAACAGCAAAAAAAAGCGGCCCCTGGGCCATGCAAGCAAAAGAAAAACTGAGAAAAAAATATGTTCCTTATTGATACCCCCCTCTTTTTATCAAGCCTTTGGCAAACACTTTTCCAACTCTCCGACCTCAACATTATCCTTGTTGTCATCGGAGCATGCTCAATCTTAAGCTTTACCATCTTCATCGAACGCGTCATCTATCTCAAACGATCGGAAAAAGATACTAACCAACTCATCATATCCCTCAGAAAAAGCATCCAAGAAGGCAATATCTCCCAAGCAATACAAGTATGTGAAGAAACAGGAGGCTCCGTCGCCTCTATTATTAAAGCAGGACTGCTCAAAAACGACCAAGACAGAAAGCGGATAGAAAACGCAATGGAAATCAAAGGCATGCTGGAGATCGCCCAGCTAGAAAAAAATGCCAAGGTCCTCTCCATATTAGGACATATCACCCCACTGATAGGACTGCTAGGTACCGTCCTAGGCTTTATCGAAGCCTTCTCAGAGATGCGAAGGACGGGGTTGATGGATATATCGACAACACGCATTGGCGAAGCGATGGAGTACGCATTAGTCACTACAGCCGCCGGCCTCGTTGTTGCTATCCCCACCGTCGTTGCCTACAACTACATCATCAGCCGCGTTAAAGGGCTTGTACTAGAAATGCAAACAACCTCATCAGAAATCGTCGACCTCTTGCTACAGGATCCCCATGAAGTTCAACACATCTCTTAAATTCTCGAAAAGTCTCATCGATCTCACCCCCCTTGTCGATGTGATCTTCCTACTGCTCATCTTCTTCGTCATCACTTCTGACATCCTCCCCCTAAAATCGTTGAATGTCGATAACCCCCACATCAACAAAGACTCCGCCCCCATCACTACACAAATCATCGTCACCATGGACGCACATAATGTCGTATACCTCGGCAAAAAAAAAGAGATCGTTGACTTACACTCCCTGAAAGAAGATCTGCTCAACGAGATCGAACGGGTACAAAAGAATGAGCCAGGAGCGCGCCCTAGCATCGTCCTCAGTGTAGACAAACGCGTAGCATATGGACCCTTCCTACGCCTCTTCTCTCTAACACAAGAGTGTGGGCACAGAGTAAGACTCGCATACCGTCCAGGGGAAGAAGAAGAGGTCGTCAGCTTTGTAGAAACCGTGCCAAGCAGGTTGTGACGTGCTGAAGGTTGAATCAAAAGACCGAAAAAAACTAACAGTGAGAATGCAGGAGACTTCCTCTTTTTGGACTACGACCATGTTCAAAGCTCTCGTCGCTGCACTAGCAATGCACTTCGCCGCATTCCTTGCCGTCGACATCAAACGTAATTCCCACAAAGAAAAACAGCCCCTACCTCCTATTTCTGTCGAAATCGATATAGGAAGCCAAGTAGTCAATA
>JAFITR010000014.1 GCA_017116025.1 Simkania negevensis | reverse complement strand
CGAACATTGTTTGGGGATGCACTATTTTTCTGCGATATTGTTTTTGATTCCCGAATGGCGATTGATTTTCTGAGCTGCAATAAAAGTATTCTGATGTGTTGATCAAATCTGCTCGTGTGAGAAAAGGAAGTGGCGAAACATTGTCTTGAATTGCTGAAGCAATCTCTTGAACGGCATCGAGAAATCCGGGGTAGCGGTAATCCGGTGCAGGAAGAGGGGCTTCGTTGGCAGTAGGCAGTAGAACGTTCGATCGTACTGAGGCTGTTGAAGCGGTATGTTGCCCGTTCATCCACGTCTTTATCTTTTTCCTGAGCTCTTGCAGTTCGCTCTGTTTTTCGGAGTCGTTAAGACAGCACCACCAGCTAGAAGCTTGCTGAAATTCGTACTGAAGTCTGCTGTGCGAAAGCGTACCAAAAAAGTTCAGAGCTACTCTCCTGGATTCGCCTAACAACCGAGGAATATAGTCGGTGGCTACTGCAAATAGTTTCGAAGCGGATAAGGCTGCGTTCTTATCCTTTATTAGCATGAATTTCTCAGGGTTTCCAGAAGAGCAAATATATAGCTGACTATTAGGTTTGAATTGTTTAGAGGAGGCATTTGCGAGTTGTAAGGCTTGAAGAAAATCCAGCTGAGAATGAGCAGTGTTAAGGCTAAGACCGAGCATTAGGCACCTCAAATAGTTGATCTGCGTGATTGCATATCATAAAAAATATAATGTTAAAAAACAAATGTTAAAAAATAGAGGGTTCGTTTAGGATGCGGATGAGGGGCGAAAAAAAGGCTTATTTAGGGGGATGGCGGATGGCTTCTTTTGAGACGATGTCTGGGATGTTGCGCTTCATTGCGAAGTCGTATCGCAATCCTTGTATGTTGAACTACCGCGAAAGGGGTATCTGGAAGCACATTTCTACAAAGCGTCTTGTTGATTATGTCGAAAGAATTGCTCTTGGGCTACAGACTCTTGGAATAAAAAGAGGGGATTGTGTAGGTATTATGGGCCCATCGGATGCACATTGGGTGCTTTTCGATTTGGCGGTGATGATGTCTGGGGCGGTATCGGTCCCCGTCTTTGTCAATATTTCGAAGGACAACCTCCTCTATGAGATGCGCGATTCATCGATGAAGGCGATCTTTGTTTCTGGCGAGGAGTTGTGGCAGGCTCATGGCAAGGAGTTTTCTGCTTTGCCCTTGGTGATTGTCCGCAACATTGCTTTTGGACAGCTTCAGAGCTCTGAAACTCCTGTTAAAGATTGGGAGGACTTGTTGCACTTGGGTCAGAAGGTGGTTGATGTTGATCCGCAGAGGGCAGAGCGTTTGGGTGCTGATTTTGTTGCGAGCGATTTGCTGACGATCATGTACACGAGTGGGAGCACGGGTGTTCCCAAAGGGGTGGAGTTAACGCACGGCAATCTGGCAAGCCAGGTGTCGGGCTTGTTGGAGATTTGGCCCTTTAAGAGTTGGGAAGATAAGGGGCTGAGCATTTTGCCTTTGGCGCACGTCTTTGGAAGGGCCAACGCCTATCTCATGCTGACTGCTGCAGTCTCTATCTATTTTGCTGATGATTTAAAGAAGCTTCGCGAGTTATGTAGGGAGCTAGAGCCGACGATTCTTTCTATTGTCCCTCGTGTGTTAGAAAAGATCTATGCTTACCTTCTTGTTCGTGTACAGGAAGCAGATTTGATGAAGAAGGCCTTGGGGGTGTGGGCCTTTGAGTTGGCGAAAGGGAAAGAAGAGAGCGTTGCTAAGAAATGGCTACAGCCTTTGGCAGACAAATTGGTCTACTCTACCTTGCGCGAGGCTTTTGGTGGCAAGTTGAAATACGTGATCGTAGGGGGAGCAAAGTTGGACCAAAGTTTGGCAAAGTTCTTCGTCGATATCGGTGTCCCTGTCTACGAAGGGTATGGGTTGACGGAGACTTCTCCTGTGATCGCTTGTAATTTCCCTGAAAACAACAAGCCGGGAACAGTGGGCAAGGCTATTCCTGGAGTAGAAATCAAAATAGGCGCTAAAAAAGAGATCCTTGTACGCGGTCCGAACGTCATGCGAGGGTACCATCGTAACGAGGCTGCTACACTGGCAGTACTTGATTCCACAGGGTGGCTAGATACTGGCGACATAGGTTCTTTGGATGGCGATGGCTATCTTTATATCGAGGGACGCAACAAGGAGCTGTTCAAAACGTCTGTTGGAAAATATGTCTCTCCCGTCCCTATCGAGCAAGGGCTGTGTAAGGCGCCACTTGTTGATCTTGCCCTCGTTGTTGCCGAAGGAAGAAGATTTGTCTCCTGCCTGATTTTTCCCGATTTTAACGTGGTGAAGGCACTGAAGAAGCAGTTTCGTCAAGAGCAACTTAGCGACAAAGAGTTCCTCGCAAGCGATCTCGTTATACAGGAGATGGATCTGGTTGTTCAGGCTGTTAACGATCATCTCAATAAGTGGGAGAGGGTGTGTAAATGGATGTTTGTTCCCCATCTTGTCTCTGTGGAAGGGGAGGAGCTGACGCCGACGATGAAGTTAAGGCGGGAGGTCATTGAGACAAAATATAGGGGCTTGATTGATGAACTCTATAAGGAGTAGTTAATGGAAAAGAGGGTGGCGATTGTTTCTGGTGTGAGGACACCTTTTTGTAAAGCGGGCAAGGTCTTTGCTTCTTTGGAGGCGGATGACTTGGGGGCCCTGGTGGTGAAAGAGCTCGTGGCAAGAACAGCTGTTGCTCTTGAAGAGATAGACGAGATCATTGTAGGGAATGTGATTCCTCCTCTGCATGCGTTGAATATTGCCCGTGTAGTAGGCCAGAAGGCATATCTTCCCGATCGTGTTGTTGCGAGTACAGTGAATAAAAACTGTGCATCGGGCATGGAGGCAATCTCATCTGCTGTCGACCGCATCCGCCTTGGAGAAGCATCAGTCGTTATCGCCGGGGGAACGGAGTCGATGACGAATATTCCTTTTGGCTTTAACAAGAGAATGGTGGCCCTCTTTAAACAACTTTCTAAGGCAAAAACGTTTGCGGCAAGGCTCAAGGCGGTATCCAGATTCAAGTTGTCTTTTCTTTCTCCCGTGGTGCCGGGGCTAATCGATCCGGTCTGTGGACTGTCCATGGGAGAGACGGCAGAGTTTTTAGCACGAGAATTTTCCATTACGCGCAAAGAGCAAGACGCCTACGCTTTTATCAGCCACCAGAGGGCAGCGGCAGCGGTCAAAGAGGGAAAGTTTGTTGAAGAGATCTTTCCCGTTGTTCTCCCTCCTCGCTACGAAGAGGTGCAGCATGTTGACGATGGAATCCGTATGGAGCAGACGATCGAAGAGTTGGAAGCTTTACGTCCTGTTTTTGATCGACAAGCAGGAACTGTTACAGCAGGTTCTTCTAGTCAGATCAGCGATGGAGCGGCCTGCTTGTTGTTGATGCCAGAAGAGAAGGCCAAGGCGTTATCGTTAGAACCTCTTGGTTATCTTCGTAGCTATGCATATGCCGGCCTCGATGGACGACGTATGGGGCTGGGCCCGGCGTATGCTACGGCAAAGCTGTTGAAGAAAACGGGTATGACGATGGAGGACTTTGACCTTATTGAACTCAACGAAGCCTTTGCCGCACAGGTCATCGCCAATGAACGAGCTTTTTCCTGCCAAAAGTTTGCTCAACGCTTCCTTAATAGGAGCGAGGCGTTGGGGGAGATAGGCCGCGATCGACTCAATGTCAATGGGGGCGCGATCGCTTTCGGCCACCCTGTAGGAGCATCGGGAGCGAGGCTCGTCCTTACCTTGCTCAAGGAATTGCGCCGGCGTAATAACAACCTTGGCTTGGCAACACTCTGCGTTGGCGGAGGGCAGGGAGCAGCTTTCGCATTGGAGGTATCATAATGGATAGAGCAATACAATACTCTGTAGACAAGGCTGGGGTGGGTAGGATGGTCTTTGATCTGCCTGGAGAGAAAGTCAATAAACTTTCTACTGCTGTGCTTGAAGAGCTAGAGGCAATACTTAATGGGTTTATCGAAAAAAAAGAAACACACCCCTCCTGCCTCGTCCTCTCGAGCAACAAGCCTGCTATCTTTATCGCAGGTGCTGATATTAAAGAGCTTTACGAAGTTGATAAACTCTCCGACGCATGCTCTTTGGCAGATTGGGGTAAAGAAATTTTCTCCAAGATGGAAGCGCTCCCTTTTCCCACGATCGCTTGTATCGACGGTGCCTGTCTGGGAGGAGGGTTAGAGCTGGCTCTCTCTTGCCAATACAGGATCGCTACCGACCATGAACACACACGCCTCGGCTTGCCAGAGGTGAGCCTTGGCCTTATCCCCGCGTGGGGAGGTACTCAGCGCTTACCTCGTACCATAGGGATTACGAGAGCGCTAACGATGATGTTGACAGGCAAGCCGGTGAATGCTCGTAAAGCGCTCAAGCTTGGTTTGGTGCACGGCATTGTAGCAGCGGAGTTTGTTGATGCTTACCTCAACCAATTCATCCGTAGTCTCTTGTCCGATCGGCCTGAGAAGGGAAGAAAAAAGAGTCGCAAAAAGAGCTTTGTTCGCTGTATAGCAGAGAAGACCTTCTTCGGTAGGAAGATGGTCTTTAACCAAGCAAAGAAGAGCGTTCTCAAAAGGACGAAGGGACGCTATCCCGCCCCTTTGACGATCATTAAGCTGCTAGAAGAGACGGCAACGATCCCTTTGCACAAAGGGTTGAAAAAAGAGAGTGAGGCATTGGCCGCTTTTGGGGAGCCGGGATTTACCGTCTTCAAAAACCTCGTCAGAATCTTCCTCGCACAGGAGGCTCTTAAAAAAGATGCAGGCGTTAAGGCGGAAGCAGTTGTGAAAATCCCCTCCCGTGCTGCTCTCCTCGGCTCTGGAGTGATGGGCGGAGGAATCGCTTGGCTCTTTAGCTATCGAGGAATCCCTGTGCATATGAAAGATCTGTCGTGGGAATTCCTTAGCAAAGGGTTCCGTTCTGCAAACGATATCTATCGCCAGCTTGTCAAAATAAAGAAGATCGATGGTCGTCAGGCTGCGCTGAAGATGCATGCCATCACCGCTTCAACAGAATACTCCGGCTTTCACGATAGAGATATCGTTGTCGAAGCTGTTATCGAAGAGATTAATATCAAGAAAAACGTGCTACAAGAAATAGAAGCAAAGGTGGCGCACGATACGTTAATCTGCTCAAACACCTCCTCGCTATCGATCACAGAGATGGCACGGGCATTAGAGAGGCCTGAACGTTTTTTGGGTATGCACTTCTTCAACCCCGTCAATCGAATGCCACTCGTTGAAGTTGTGCCAGGAGAAAAAACCTCGGACGATGCCGTCGCTTCTCTTGTCGCCTTGTTGAAAAAACTTGGGAAAGTCCCTGTCGTTGTCAAAGACTGCCCAGGGTTCCTCGTCAACCGTATCTTGATACCAGGCCTGTTGGAAGCTTTACGTATGTTAGAGGAAGGCGTCGCGCCAGAAAAGATCGAAGATGCTTTTGAAAAGTTCGGTATGCCTATGGGCCCATTTACCTTGGCTGACGAAGTAGGTGTCGATGTATGTCTCAAAGCGGCGACAAACCTTAACCAGGCATACGGAGAGAGGATGGCTCTCCCTGTTGTTTTAAAGGGGATGGTTTCCAAACAGCTGTTTGGGAAAAAAACGCAAATAGGCTTCTACCTTTATCGGAATAGAAACGTAGCGAGTAAATTCAATACTGCTGTCTATACCCTCCTCGAAAAACGACAGAAAAAAGGTGCTAATTCGTTAGATGATCAAGAAATTCTTAACCGTATGCTGTATGTGATGGTCAATGAAGCGGGACGTTGCCTTGAAGAAGGCGTTGTTGTATCCGAAGAATATCTAGACCTTGCCCTTGTTATGGGGATGGGATTCCCCGCTTTTCGCGGCGGTTTGATGCAATACACCCGTGCTGTAGGGATGGATAAACTTGTCACTATGATGCAAGACTATGAACGGCGGTGGGGCAAAAGGTTCGCCCCCACACACTACCTTGTGGGAGGGTAAGATGGTGGATGAAAAGGGCGATATGGACGATGACGTGCTTCCTATTGATATGAGTAAAATGAACGAAGAAGAGCGTCAGGCTTTGGAGATAGCGGAAAGAGCAAGAGAGAAGGCGGGACGCAAGCCGAGCTTCGCCTCCAACCTCTTCATGGGTACCTTCTCCCCAGAAATGCTCTATCCTTTCCCTAAACAGTCTGTAGAAGAGAAGGCTTTCGGTGATGCATATATTACCGATGTTGCCGCTTTCCTCGAAAAAAACCTCGACCCTGCTGAAGTGGACGTTACACGTACAATTCCTCAAGATGTGATCGATGGCTTAAAAAAACTGGGCGTCTTCAAAATGAAAGTGCCTAAGGAGTATGGAGGCCTTGGTTTTTCTCAGGTAAACTACAACCGCGTCAATATAATGATCGCCTCCTATTGTACTTCGACAGCAGCATGGGTCAGCGCCCACCAGTCGATCGGTGTCCCCCAGCCGCTGAAAATGTTTGGTACAAAAGAGCAGAAAGAAAAGTATTTTCCCCTCCTTGCCGATGGCGCACTCTCCGCTTTCGCTTTGACAGAGCTAGAAGCAGGATCAGATCCCGCTAGAATGTCTACAACAGCAGAACTTGCTGAAGACGACAGCTTCTACCTGCTTAATGGAGAAAAGCTCTGGTGTACCAACGGCCCTATTGCAGACCTTCTTGTCGTGATGGCACGCACACCTTCCCTCATCGTTAAGGGCAAGGAACGTCGCCAAATATCGACCTTTATTGTCGAAGCGAACACCCCAGGAATTGAACTCCTCCACCGATGCGATTTCATGGGTATGCGTGGTATTCAAAATGGTCTCATCCGCTTCAAAGATGTCAAGGTGCCGAAAGAAAACCTCCTCGGTGACCTGGGAAGGGGATTGGCAGTAGCCCTCTCTACACTCAACGTCGGCAGGCTCTCTCTGCCAGCATGTTCGCTAGGAAGCGCTAAGCTCGCCTTGAATATCGCAAAGAAATGGGGAAGGGATCGCGTACAATGGGGGAGCCCTATCGGACTCCACGAAGCGGGACGAGAAAAGATCGCCTATATCGCCGCTACGACGATGGCAATGGAGGCAATGGTTCACCTCGCCAGCCACTGGGTTGATCAGGAAGAATGCGATATCCGTATCGAAGCAGCAATGACTAAACTTTTCTGTACAGAAGAAGCATGGAAAATCATCGATCTACTTGTTCAGCTGCGCGGAGGACGCGGATATGAAACAGAAACCTCGCTCAAAGAACGGGGAGAAACCCCATACCCCGTTGAACGTATGATGCGAGATGCGCGTATTGGACGTATCGTTGAAGGGACGACGGAAATTATCAGACTCTTTTTGGCGAGAGAAGCCCTCGATCCACATTTACGTGGGGTCAAGGGGGTGATGAAAAAAAGTCTATCACCAAAGGAGAAGATCCGTGTAGGGCTGAAGCTGGCAGGCCATTACACAAAGTGGTATTCTAAGCGCTGGTTGAACAAAAGCTATATCACCAGCTATCGGGAGTTTGGAGAGCTTTCTACACACTTTTCCTTCATAGAAAAAAAATCCCACAAACTTGCTAGGACAATTTTTCACTATATGGGCATTTATATGCAGGGGCTGGAAAAAAAGCAGATCCTCCTCGGCCACCTTGTGGAAATCGGTACGGAACTATTTGCTATGGCTGCCACCTGCAGCTATGCTATTAGCCTCGTTAAAGATAAACCCAACGACACATCGCCGATACAACTCGCTAACTATTTCTGTATGATGGCGCGAAAAAGAGTGGCCGACCACTTTGGTTCGCTCAATTCGAAAGAGAACAAAACGGCTAATACTGTTGCAAAAGAGACATTAGAAGATCAATTTATATGGCTTGAACAAGGTATTCTCAACCCACTAGACGAATAAGGGGACGATGTGGAAGATAGAAATGTGCAGACAGGAGACGTTACCGTCACACAAAAAGCGACAAGGCTCAATCGCGATACTAGAAAATATGGTAGTATTGCAGAGATTGGTGCTGGGCAAGAGATCGCCAGGTGGTTTTTCTATGTAGGAGGTGCTGCTGGAACAGTGGCCAAAACGGTTTCTGCCTACGATATGAAGCTGAGCGACGAATTCTACGGTCCATGTTCACGCTACGTCAGCAGACAGCGCCTCTATAGCATGTTGGACTACGAATACAATCAGCTCGTCAATACCCTGCGTTCAGAAGAGAAGACCTTCTTTGCCTTTGCCAATACTGTAGCAGCAAGCAGTTTCCAGTCCAGCCGCATTGGAGAGGGATGGTTGGGGATCCGCTTCCAAACAGAGCCGCATGGTGAACCCAATGACATCATTATTCACGTTCGCCTATTCGATAAAGATAATAAAATCCAACAGAAGATACTTGGTGTCTTGGGAGTAAATTTCATCTATGGAGCGATGTTCTACGCCAAGGATCCCACACGCCTTATCGCTTCGTTAATAGACGATATAGAAGAGGGGCGTGTTGAGATCGACCTCATCAAGTTTGCCGGTCCTTGTTTTAATAAAGTAGACAACAGGCTCATGAGCTTTGCCTTGCTCCAGAAAAAACTAACGCGTGCGATCGTTTTTAGCGACAGCGGAGAGATCGTACAAGCGTCAGAATTTCTCTATAAAAAGCCGTTGATGATCGAAAGAGGCACTTTTCGCCCTGTGACAAACGTTGCTTTAAATCTGCTTGAAGTCGCCCTAAAGCAATACTCAAAAGAGCTGCACATCGAAACAGATGAACCGATTGTCCTCATGGAAATCACCACGAGAAACTGGGGTGAGGGGAGTGAGGTTGATATAGAAGATTTTCTGGCGCGTATAGAGATGTTGCAATCGTTGAATAAACGTGTCCTCGTATCAAACTATCGCAGGGACTTCCGACTGGTTGCATATCTTGCGCACTACACAAATCAGCAAATAGGCATCGCTATGGGTATCCCTCATTTGCGACAGATCTTTAGAGAAGATTTCTATACCGACCTGGAGGGAGGAATTCTCGAGTCTTTTGGTAAGCTGTTTCAAAAAAACGTTAAGCTCTATATCTATCCGATGAAAGACCGTCGCACAGGACGTATCATCACAGCAGAAACCCTCGAGGTCCCTCATAACCTGCGCTACCTCTATCAGCATATGCTTGAGAACGGGTTTATCGAAAGTATCGAAGAATACGATCGAGATAGTATCAACGTCTTCCCTAAAGAAGTAGTCGATAAAATCCAACAAGGAGATCCCTCGTGGAAAGATCTTGTTCCCGCTCCTGTTGCCGATATCATCCTCGCTAAAGGATACTTCTTAGGTGATGATCGACTCGCCAAAGCCGCCGAGAGCCACTTCGAAACCCGTCGCTAACGCGCTCTTCGCGTTTATGTTTTCTTCCGTTCCCCCGTTAACCTTCCTGTTGTCTCTAAGAGTGCGATGGTGCGGTCTGTGGCGCCTTGTGCGTGTTGAAAGAGTTTTTTGCCATTGTCGCCAATGGTGCGGCGTTTGTCTGGGTTCTTCAAAAGGTCAAGCAGCGTATTGTACAGCTCTTGCGGTGTGTGGACTTGGATTGCAGCGTTATATTCTTGAGCAAGGAGGTGCAGGTCGGGCTGTGAAAAGATATGGGGACCGTAGACGACAGGGATACCGTAGTAGGAAGGTTCAGTGATGTTGTGCCCGCCGACTTTGTCTGTGAATGTGCCGGCAACGTAGGCGATATCGGCAAGCTGGTAGATGTCGCGCAACGCGCCCATCTTGTCGACGATCAATACTGCCTTGTCCTGAAGCGATGCAGCTGTATCGCCTTCCAAGATAGAAAGCGTTGTATAAGGAAGGCTACTCGTCTTGACCAACCCCTCAACCTCTTTGAATCGGTCAGGATGGCGTGGTACGAGGATAAGGAGTAGATCGGGAAACTCTTTAGACAACTGCCGACATTGTTCTAACAGCAGTTTTTCTTCCGGATCATGTGTGGAGCCAGCGACGATCACAGGTCTGTTATTAAGCCGCTCGTGCCAGACACATCGTTCCTCTTTTCCCATAACAGGGTAGGAGCTGTCAAACTTGAGGTTGCCAGTGATGTGGATCCTATCTTCTTTTATGCCAAGCTTACGAAAACGCGTTGCATACTCCTCTCCTTGGACGCAGTAAAGGTCGTAGAGGCCAACAATCTGCTTTGCCGCCCACGGCAGCTTGGAGAGCCTGCTAAAGGTTTTCTTGCTAATCTTCCCGTTGACAAGAGCAAGGTGCGCACCAGACCCTTTTGCCGCAGATAAAAAGTGGTGCCAATGATCCCCTTCAGCGACAATGACGAGGTCAGGCGCAATCTTTTTGACAATAGGCCGGATCACAGAAGGCCAATCGATAGGGAGATAGCCGTGCGCATCAGCATAAGGAATCGATTTGTGCGCCTCTGCTTGACCCGTTTCGGTGATCGTCGTAACAAGAAGGCGACAGCCGGCAAACGCCTCTTTGATCTTCTGAGCCAATGGCGCAATCGCCTTGACCTCACCTACAGAAACAGCATGGAACCAAATTACAGGGCCAGGCCCCTTGCTGATCTGCGGAAAATCTTTCCCAAGACGTGCTTTGATGCTGTTGCGGTATTTGCCATGCTTTTTGTAGTCACGCCACATCTTGGGGGCTGCACAGCAGGCAAAAACGGTAAGGGCTGCATTGTATATAAAGCGAAACAACATCGTATTACTAAAGACTCTTTTTCTCTGTGCTCTCTGTGGTAAAAATTCCAGCGGGAACCTTTGGCACTTCTTTATGTAGGTTGTATCATAGGATGAGAAAGACAGGTGAGCACTTCCCAGCCTGTACCAAAAAGGTCGCCAAGCACCTTCAGAGGATACTGGTCCGCATTGATGCGTAACATTTTGTTCTTCGGATAGTAACCCAGTACCTCTTCCGTTTGCTTGCGGTAGACCTCCATGCGCTTTTCGATCACACCCGCGTCAATGTCGTCATTGCGGCCTTCAATCTGCGCACGGCGCTGAAGACGTTCAGTAAGACGCTGCACATTAGGCATCTCTAAAGCAATCACTGCAACAAGGTCGATGTAGTTTGAAAGAACTTCTGCTTGAGAACGCGTACGAGGAATGCCATCTAAGATAAGATATTGCTCATGCGGACGATAGCGGCCGGTGCTAATTAAATCTTTTACATACCCGGCCCAAACCTCAATCGTTACCTTGTCAGGTACCAACAAACCTTTGTCGCCATAGCTGCTAAAAAGACGGCCCGCAGAAGAATCCTTCGGCAACGAACGGAAGACGTCACCCGTAGAGAGGTGAAAATGACTGCCTGACTCTGCTAAAATCTTGCTCACTGTCCCTTTCCCTGCCCCAGGAGGACCAAACAACAACAGACTCTTGTATCTTCCCGTAAATTCTTTCAAACCCATGCAGATGCCTCAATCAATGCGTTTCAAAATTGCTCAGACACCCCTCCTACGTTGGGATGGCTGAAAGAATATGTGTAACTTCATCTCTCTGTTGCAGGCTGAAGGGCTGCAACAGAGAGGTAAATAGTTACGCATTCAAAGGCAAGCAGAATAGCATAGCATGCTAAATAACTCAATACACCCTGCCCTTTAATCGTTGTACGTAAGAACTTCTTAATATACACTTAACTATTCACACCTCCCGCTGCGGGCCTTATCAGCTTGCTCATACCCGCCTTGTAGCTGTTGTAATTTCAGGTCGTTGGCCTGCTTTTTAGGCCTTCGGCTTAAATTGTAACAGCCCAAGGCAGCGCTCTGGGTATGGATACGATTGGATACTGCAGGCTGAAGGCCGTGAATAGTGATAAACTATTTATTTTTCACAACCCTCATTATTTATTTACATGGACTGTTATGGATAGACTCCCACCACTCGGCTCTAGTTCACTACCTACTTATGATGCTTTTGTTGTTGCCGACACCGCCGCTGCTGCTGCTGCCTCCTCCGGCCCCGATACCGATACCGATACCGCTGCCGCTGCCTTCGCCGGCCCTGATACCGGTACGGCCGTAAATCCAATTCCCTTAGCTATCCCTGATCAATCTGTTACTCTGTTCGCTAATCCTACGCAATTATCGACGCTTTTGAATGCAAATTGGGAGCAGAAGTCTTCTCTTCCTCTTTCCGGCGATCATACAAACAAAAGTTTGTGTTTGGAAAACTTGTTTGTTGTATCCAACGAGACGCTTGTATTGTCTCCTTATGCTCACTCTTTCATAGAGGGTGGGAGCATTGTTTGCCCAAGTATCAACCTCGTGGTGGTGTTCAATCCTAATTTGGCTAAAGCGGGAGGGGCCGGACTTGATTTAGCCTGCAACCTATTAAAGAAACAATTAGGTTGTAGTGAACAGATCGTGTGGGATGGGATTTTGGAGTGCTATAAGAGATTAGCCGATTTAGAGAAGTATTCTAGTCTAAGTGAGTATCAATTCGCATGTGAGTTGGCAATGCGCTGCTTTCTACTTGTTTCTATCGACAAGTCCATCGACAAGTCCGAGGTCGAATCAAAAAAAGATTACTCCTCAGATATGATTGCAGATGATTTAGGTAATATGGGTGGCTTATTTGACGTGGATTCTGCGAATGTAAGCAAAAACCTCTCTTTTACAGTTTTTAATTTACACACTAAAACTCCCGCACAAATAACGTTTTGCACAACTCCTGCTGGGAAGAAAGTCCCCATAGATAGCCGTGATGCTCTTGCAGTGCGTTTTTCCCCAAATCAGCAACCAACCATTGTTACCCTCCCTGTTTGTTTCGAGCTAGATTCCAGAGAGTATGATTGGATGTTGAAAGCGAAAGAGTTTGCCTTGGCAAAGGAATGGAATATTGGAGCATTGTTGAAGCAAAGCGATGATCGTTACTTTGAATTGTTAGTGCATGTGGTGAATAATTTGAACGCAGGCTGGATGCCTAAAGATCCTACAACAACCTCGATCTCTTTCTTTTTAGTATTAGTCTTGCGTTACTCTCGTCAATATGCTGCTGCCGAAAAAAAACCTTCTCTAGGTGAATATTTGGTCGCTTCTATGAATGGTCTCGTCTCCCCTTCTGCAGATCGATTTTACGACAACTTGTTCCTTTTTTTTGCTTGGTTGCAAAATGTTAACACTTTGGATTATGAGTCGCGTCAAAATTTATTCCGGGCCTTACCAGATCAAAACGATGTATTAGAATCTTGGATTCAATGTTTGGGTGGTGATCTAACTCAACGGCATGAAGTGCAGGGGGTGCTTCTCAAGGAGTATTTTATCGATATTTTGTTGGAGAAGTCATTCGAGTTGCGCAGGGATGAGTTATTCAAAGAGGTGGTGCGAATGATCCCTCCCAAAAAAAACCTCTTGGATTGGGTGGATCAACACCTACTGCACCTGTTTCAGAAAGTAAGAGGGGGGACAAATCCCCAACAAACGCAGCTAGGTAGTGCTGATTTCCGCTCTTTTTGTGAAGCGTTTGGCCAAGATCGCCTTACGCATCGCTTTGCAGAGCAGTTGTTCGAAGAATTTGTTGCGGAGGGTAAAGAAGAGAGTGTTGCGCGTTTTTGTGACCAGTTTGAATCGTTATATCCTCCGTCGGCTGAAACAAAAAAAAACTCTACATGTACACGCTTCATCGTACTATATGAACAGATACAATCTAAGGGATTGTCTGAGAACCTGGGAAAGCGCATTTTTGCCACTATAGGAGAATTCATGCGGCGTTATCCTCTGTTCAATACGCATATCTATTGTCTTGGTTTCCTCTTCCGGCTTCCACATTTTTCTTTTTCTCCCGAGAAGTTGTCTTTTCTCATGATAGAGTTGTTAGCTGTATTGTTCCCTCAAGAGTCTACAGAACTTGCCTCTCCTCCCAAGGAGCTTGTTGAGACCTGGAAAAACCTGTTGAACAGTTTAAAAGGAGGGAGAGAGTTTGCCCCTCTCGTTGACAACCTTTTTGCTACAGCAAAACAAACGACGGCAAAATCTAGCGGCAATAGCAAGCAGCCTTCTTCCTCTTCTCAAGAAAAACACCTTTTGCACAAAATCCGCAATCAAGCACGTGCTTTGAGTACAATTTTCGAAAAAGAGATCCCAATAGATGAGATGCGGGCTATGGAGCTTCTACTTCCCAGCAGATATTTTCTATTGAAAGAAGTCTCTCGTTCTTCAAATTTTTTTACTCGAATTGCCGCATTGCTATTGAAAAAGCAAAACCTCTCCTCGAACGAATTTTCTTTTTTAGTCGACTTCTATAAAAATACAAAAGGGTTCATTAAAGACGATAATCTTGCGGATTTCTTGCTGCAGGTATCAAAGAGCTCAGAGAGAGATCCTCTGTTTGAGGAGTTGCTAGGCTTGTTTATTTTTCCTATCATTCAACAGGTGGAAAGCCATCCATTAGAAAAACAAATACCGTCAATTCTCATTGCTGCGATCACATCCAGACGCAAATTAATGGAGGCTCTATCGAAAGAAAAGTCGTTCAATTCTTCAACCCCCCTATTTGTTTCTTGGCGTTTGCTCTTGATTGTTGAGGAGCTGTCTCAACCTTCGCCTTCTGAAAAAGAGCTGCAGATAACGACACCCATCGATTTTAGCCTGCTTTTGGCTTATAAAGTCTTGGCATTAGTGATGTTCTATGAACGAACAAAAAGTATCCCCATTTTCTCCGCTGAAATAAAGAAACAGTTCCCTTCAAACCCTCCTCTCAAGATAGAGCTTGCGCCCGCTGAAAAAGTCCTGCTCTCTCATGCTGCTCTCATGAAAGGGGAGAACCTCCTTCCTTGGTTGCGTTATCAAACAGCTTTTTCTTGCAAGAATGAGCTTGTTTTTGTCACGGCGCTGAATGAGATGTTCACAAAAGTGTATGGGATCGTTGACTCTTCTACAGATGCGCCTGACTTGCTTGTGGCGCTGGAGTGGTTGGAGAGAGTTGCCACTCCCAATCTTCTCTTTTTAAACTCTTCTGATCTCATTGCCTGTTGTATCTATAATCTTTTTTGCCAGAAAACGACTTTGTTGCAACAATTTCAGCAGAAGTCTCTT
Organism: Simkania negevensis; assembly: GCA_017116025.1. GTDB lineage: Bacteria > Chlamydiota > Chlamydiia > Chlamydiales > JAFITR01 > JAFITR01. Next base: position 2,139 of record JAFITR010000014.1, on the reverse strand, counting down.
GATCTTGCCCACTCTATGGCAGATTCTTTTCAAAAAGGCCGAAATTGGAAAAAAGGAATAGCGGTTTTACTAAGGGGATTGTCCGGAAAACCAAAAGAAATGAGCGCAAAAAAGATATCTGCTCTAATCGCAACCCTTGAAAAATTTAAGGAATTGGATTCGGATGTCATTATTTTGGTGGAGATCTTGAACTTGATCTGCTCTCTTTTTAAAGAAGAGGAGGAAAACCCTCGGGGAATAGAAGAGTGGAATAGGAGCTTGTCCAGGCTTCAAGTTTATGCGTCTACGTTGTATCAAGCTTGTCTTAAGAAGAAGAGTGACCAGGGCAAAACTTTGGGTGACTATTACCTACTGTTCAAGGAGCGGAATTTGCCTCAGTTGATTACTTCTCTGATCAACCTTGCAGTCAATCCTGCGCCTGATTCCACAAAAAAAATGCAAAAGCTAGAAAAACAATTCGTTTGTCTCTTTGCTGAGCTGTTTTCATCTTACTATTTATCTGTACCTAAGAAGGATTTTGCAGCTTGCAAGGATTCCTCTTTTTGGCGGGATTTCCAGTTGTTTATTTGCTATACCTCTGACCATTTCTCTACTAACAATGTGAACTGGTTGAGGGCTATCCGTGCGACTCTACAATGTGCCTTGTTTGCAGTAGACAAAGCCATGGGAGAGAAAGGTGGAAAAACATCCCCTTCTCCCTTTATGAACATGTTTACTAGAGAATGTGTGGAGAAAATATGCCGCCTAGTGCGGTTTCAAGGAGAGGCATTAAGAGAAAAAACCACCGAACTTCGTCAAGCTTTTAGCTCTCATGAGGATCTAGAAAAACTGAATTCTTCCTCAGCTGATTTGGATGCGTTTTTTCGACAACATTGTGATTCCATCCATACTCTCCTCAAGCTTTATTTAGATGTTTTGCACCTAACAAATGTTGATCGCCCTCAGGAGGATGCCATTGTGCGAACGATTTGCAACGAGTTTCAAAGGATGCCCGATGTTGATGCTTTATCGATTTTGTTTAAAATGTCGTTAGCAGAAAGGAGTAGAAAAGAATCGAATAATGGCCAGATTAATAAAGAGGATCTAGTCTCTGGGTGGCCCCTAGGTATTATGCTATCTCGATTCTCTCAAATTTTGGGAAACGAAGAAAGCATGCGATTGTCTTGGAATTATATAAATACATTAGAAGCACTACTAGGTAATAAGAAATGTTCCTTACATCAATACCAAACAATTCCGCCGTTGATTGCGACAATTCTAACGAACTCTTTACAAGGGCCTCTCCCCAATACAGCACCTCTTCTCTCTTGGTTGACTGATCGTTTTGAGAGAAAAAAAGCGAAGGACGGCTTTGAGCTAACTTTTCAAGATCATATAATGATGTGTGTAAATATAACGACCCATTTCGAATTTTCTCCATCCAATCTGCATGCTGGCAGTGCCGTTAGCAGGAAGGAAGGTGAAAAATTCTTGAGTCAACATGTAGAAGATTTGGGAAAGAAATTATTTACTTATTGTTCTTCTAAAAAGTGTGCTGAGAAACGGGATCTGGAATTCGCTATGGATACATTATTTGTGCAAGTAGGTTGGATGGAAAGTTCGATCTTGTTGTCTGCTTTTATACGAGGACTCTTTAAAAGCTGTCTAGACGCGCTGGAGTTAGAGCCAAATGAGCCGATATGGGCAATACACTGTGCGAGACTTGCTGTTTCTGCTGCCCGAGCTCAAATCGCACAGCTTACAAAAGCGTATAATAATCCGATCTTCGTTACAGTTATGGCACAGCACAAATCCTCGCTAGAAGAGATGTTATTGTTGGCACAAACAAGCTCTTCGAGTTTCCGCGTTTCTTTCGTCTCGATTCTTCTGGAGGCTCATCAGGCCGTTCTATTAGAGGAACGTGATCGTAGACCATTTGCGGTAAATTGTTTTCTTTTCAAAATCGAATCGGATCTAATAGACACAATAGTGTCTGAAGACGAGTCGGATCCAGAAACACCTCCTCTCTTCCAAAATCTTCAAGATAAAGATAGGGAAGCATTTCGTCGTTTGCGAGAGAAGATTACTCCTTTTCTATCTTGAATACCAAAGTAGTAAATAATCGCTCACAGGGTATGGGCAGGGCGTTGTTGCACCAGG
>JAFITR010000139.1 GCA_017116025.1 Simkania negevensis | reverse complement strand
AACGGCCAAACTCGGGCGAGTTTTCGGTCCATCGTTTAGGCGGGCTATCAGTCGCAATGTTTGTGCGCAGCCAGCCCGGATCTTCTTTAGCGCTGCTGTTTTAGTTCCTGTTTGATCATTTCTTGCAGAGGGGGCAGGTCGATGTAACCTTCCACTTTCTTCCCATTGACAAAGAAGGTTGGGGTCCCTCCTACGCCATATTTTCTGCCAAGAGCCATATCTTCTTCTATATGGTTTTGCGTCTGGTGGCTGTTAATACAGCTGTCAAAGTTGTCGGTATTGAGTTCGAGGTTACGTGCAATGGTTACAAACAGCTCTTGGGATAGAGGGGCTGCCCCCAAAGTCTTGTACAAAGCATCGTGCATACACCAAAAATGCCCCTGCTCCTGGGCACAACATGCCGCGGAAGAAGCAAGCCGTGCATGTTCGTGGGAGGCAAGAGGGAAGTGCAGGAAGCGGATGCTGATCTGGCCAGGGTAGGATCTCCATACTGTATCGAGATTCCAAGCGAGGTGTTTGCAAAAAGTACATTGGAAATCGGAGAAAACAACGATGTTGATGGGAGCAGAAGAGATGCCACGTATTGGGGCATTCATGAGGTCTTGGCTAGAGATTACCTGGCTTTTCACAGGCGTACGAGAGTGCTGGCGGTATTGAAACCAAGAAAAAGTGAGGATTAATAGAAAGGGGAGAAGGAAGAGAGCGCCGCTAAGAGAGAAGAAAGAGGAGGGGAGCAAGTGGAGGATGTGGGATAGAGCATTGAGCTCCTTGAGCGTGAATAATAGAGCCGTTGCAAATAGAAAAACGTTAAGGATGTGTAACAGAGAACAAATGGGACACGATGCTTGTAGGACAAATAGATTGATGTAACCCAAGGGGAAAGAGGCGCAACAAGCGAGGAAGAAGAGCAGTAGGAGGAAGGTATACCCTTTCTTTTTAACCCTATATGTAAAACGGGGCAGGGTAGCAAGAAGGAGTAAAGAAGATGCGTAAAAGCCTAATCCCCAACCAGAAAGAGGAATGCCTAGCAGCGAAGACCACTCCGAGTGTGTAGCCGTTTCACAATGCCATGAAGAGGAAAGAGTACATAAGCCCCCCTGGTGCCCTCCCAACGTGTAGGAAAAAAGATAGATGGTCGCCGTAAGCCCAATAGCTACTATGAATAAAAGCCCTAGCCAAAGGAGAAAAGTCGTGCGGCTTTTAAAAAAACGCAACTTCTTCATACAAATTCGTGCTGCCTAACTCTAAGATGAGGGTAAAGTCATAGACAATCGCTCGTTTAGAATGCAAGAGTTTTATGTTAGCAATCCCTGCTAAAAACTGAGTAATTAGTTATCTGTTGGGCTAGTTATCGATTAGATAGAATAGTGACAAAAATTATATATATAAATTTATTTACAAAAAATAAACGTTTTCTATGTACAAAATTAATAGAGGCTTGCTATAATAGCGGGTGAAACTAAAGAGAATGAGTCCTAACTAGGACGAAACCTTTAAAAAATATCCCTCCTCCCCCTGCCGGGCAAGTGTGAACTTGCCCGGCTTTTTTTATTGTCATTTGAGTTTACAACTTTGTGTGTGAAGTTTTATGATTCGATGGAATTTTGAGTGGAATCTTATTTGAGGAGAGAATATGGCACTCTATCTGATTCTTATTTCTGCTGTTGCTGCTGCGATACAGAATTTGTTCATGAGACGTAGTGTGGACAGTGAAGGGTCGACGCATATATATGTCCCCGTGCAGCTCTTTATGTCGTTATTGATTGTGACCTACCTCAACCCTGTACGCAGTCATTCGTATACCTTTGATTGGCGTACTGTTGCTGTCGGCCTTGTGATGGGACTGGTGTTGGGTTTGATGATGTGGAGTTTAGGTCAGGCGGTGAAGTATGGGGCGAGTGCATTGACTTTTGCCTCTCTTAACTCCTCTTCTGTGCTTCCTTCGATTGTGATGGCCTGTTTGTTTGGTGCTGTTTTTGGCCATGGTTATCAATGGTGGAATGCGCTGGGATCGGCCTTCGTTGTCATAGGAATTTTTTGGAGCTCTCTCTCGTCTGAAAAGAGCAAAAGTTGGCCTTTTTGGGTCTTCTTTACGGTATTAGCATCGTTGAGTTTCGTCTTTTTTTCTAGCATGATGCAGTGGCGCGTCCTTCTTTCTACACATGTAGCGCAGAAAAGTTTTTTGCTTCCTTTTTCTTTGGATCCTGCGAAGGCAGCATGGTTTATACCTGCAATCTTTTTTTCTGCTACCCTATTCCAGTTGGTGATTCTTGCTTTTGTTAAGGTGGGAGCTGTTTCTAAGAGAACGGTTGTGTATGGCGTGTTCGGAGGGATTGCTAATGGGCTGTCGATGTTTTTTATGGTTTTTGCTACAGAACGTGCCCAAGCTTGGGAAAATGCGATGCTCTTTCCCATTTTTTCAATATCGGTGATTGTTTTGTCCAACTTGTGGGCTAAATTTTTATATAGAGAAAAAATTGTGTGGATTCCGAGTGCCATGTGTATAGCAGGGCTTTTTGTTGGGACCGTTGACTGGTCGGCGTTGATCAAACATTAATTTGAGGAGGATCTCTTATGGCAAAATTGTATTTCCGTTATGGAACAATGGGCAGTGCGAAGACGATGAATCTACTTGCCGTTGCACATAATTACCGTTCACAGGGCAAAGAGGTTTTATTGCTTAAGCCGGCCCTTGATAATCGTTTTGGGAAGGAGACGATTCGATCGAGAGCAGGGCTGGAAAAAAGCGCCGACATGCTTGTCGATGAGAAGACGATTTTGACGCCCGAGATGTTCGAAAAGATTTATTGTGTCCTTGTTGACGAGGCTCAATTTATCAGTCCAAAGGTGATTGAGCAGTTGCGTACGATCACGTTGGAACAACATGTTCCCGTGATTTGTTATGGTTTGAGGACGAATTTCCGTGGCCATCTGTTTGAGGGAAGCAAAAGGTTGATGGAGCTAGCAGACAGCGTTGAAGAGATAAAAACAACATGTGCTTTCTGCAACAAGAAGGCGATTATGAATCTCAAGCACGTCAATGGGGTGGCTACTGTAGACGGGCCTGTGATCGATTTAGGTAAAGAGGAGAAATACAATCCTGCTTGCTACCGTTGTTATCAACAACAGCTGCTTGCTGCTACTAAAGAGCAGGAACGCAGTACGTGCAGTAATTCCTGCTAAAAACCGAGCAACTATTTACAGTTAAACGGGCGATAATCGGTTACGGGGTATGAAGGCGTGTTAATCGGTTTAAATAGCCACGGGAAGGAACAAGATAAGCAGGATGAAAAGATAGAGAG
>JAFITR010000138.1 GCA_017116025.1 Simkania negevensis | reverse complement strand
CCGATCTTACGGCTCTCTGGTGGGAGTCGTGCAACAAAGCCCGCCTAATCATTACTCTCTGTGAATCAACGGATTAAATTTCCCACAAGGCTCTTTTTAAACAAAAAAAAGATTGAAATAAAACATCGGCACAACTAAAATGAACAGTTTGTTTGACCTAGGCGTTTACCATGTCTCTTTTTATTAGCAAGATCCTGTTGGGGATTTCGCTCGCTGCTCCTGTTGGCCCTGTTAGTGTAGAAGTCATCAGAAGGGGACTAAGGCGGGGCTTTTTTGCAGCATTCCCGGTTTGCATAGGAGCAATCGTAGGCGACTTCCTCTACCTACTCATGGCTTATTTTGGTTTGGCTCCTTTCTTGATGAACAGTGTGATAAGGATCACCATTCTTTTCTTGGGTGCTTCTATGCTCCTTTACCTAGGGGTTCAATGTATAAAGAAAAGCTGGAAGCCTATTGAAATAGAAACGTCCTCCGGTAACGACAACAAAAATGCAGTGATTCTAGGCTTCTTACTAGCAGTCATCAACCCTATGTCTATCGTCTGGTGGCTTAGTGTGTTCGGTGCTGTATTGGGTTCTACGCTGCCTGAAGAGCTGACTCTTGTTCTGCTCTTATCCAACTTAACCATTATTTTAGGCACCTTAATCTGGTCCCTTACTCTTTGTCTCATTCTACATTTTGGCAAGCGTTTTGTCGGACAACAACAAATTCGAGCCATCTCCATTTTAGCAGGATCCAGCCTTGTTGGTTATGGGCTATACTTTGGCTATACTGCCATAACGACTTTGTGCGGTACTAATGTTGTATGATATAGAGACCTCTCTTCCAAAAATGATGGAGCCCGAGTGGGCCAGTGTGCTAAGGGAGGAATTTGAGCGTTCCTACCTTTTGGAGCTTGCCTCTTTCGTCAAAAGGGAGCGCGCTTCAGAAATACCTATATACCCTCCTAGGGGAGAGGTATTTAATGCGTTGAAATCCACCTCTTTTTCTTCTGTCAAAGTAGTCATCATTGGGCAAGATCCTTATCACGGCGAAAGGCAAGCTCATGGCCTTTCTTTTAGCGTAGCCAAAGGTGTACGCACCCCGCCTTCTCTCAAAAACATCTATAAAGAGCTTATAAACGACGTAGCCATTCCTCCACCCGAACATGGCTGTTTAGAATCTTGGGCATGCCAAGGGGTACTTTTACTCAATGCCACGCTAACAGTAAGGGGGAAAACGCCGCGCTCTCACTACGGAAAAGGTTGGGAAATATTTACTGACAAGATTGTAGAGAAGCTGATTGAGAGAGGCTCTCCTCTTGTCTTTTTGCTGTGGGGACGATCTGCGAAAGAGAAAATTTTGCGTATATTGAGGAATAGAGAGAATAACGACCATCTAATTTTAACATCACCCCACCCCTCCCCTTATTCAGCCCACACGGGTTTTTTCGGATGTAACCATTTTTCTAAAACAAACCAATTCCTTATATCGAAAGGTTTGGCTCCAATTGACTGGACAGTTAGGTAAAAAAAATATGCCATCTATCCGTCGCAGCGACCTTGTTTATCTCAACATCACGCAGTTTTTAGGTGTGCTTAATGACAATCTCTATAAACTTCTGATGATTTTTTTGCTCATCCATGTAGAGGGAGAGGCAAAAAGCAGCGTAATTCTTTCTTTGGCCGGAGGAGTCTTCGTACTCCCCTTTCTGCTCTTCACTCCTTTTGCAGGAGGATTGGCCGACAAGTATTCCAAGCGAAACATCATCATTGGCTGCAAATTTCTTGAGATCATAGTGATGGGTTTGGCTGCTCTTACTTTTTATCTACAAAGCCCTATCGGCTGCTATACCGTTCTCTTCCTCATGGCAATGCAAAGCGCTCTTTTTGCCCCATCAAAATATGGCATCATTCCAGAAATCGTTGGCGCTAAACAAATCGTAAAAGCCAATGGGTTAATCACATCGCTTACTTTTATCGCGGTCATCATGGGATCCTTCCTTGCCTCTTTCATCGCGGAGCGGCTCGATGGTCATTATGTCTATGCAGGACTGCTATGTATTCTAATCGCCATTGTAGGCTTTGTTACTAGCACGCGCATCCACCCTCTCACACCCACCCATTCACCAGAAAAGATTTCGCCTTTTTTCCTTCGGGAAATTCACCGAACTCTTTTGGACTCAGCCAAATACAAAAATCTATTCATTGCTATTATTGGATCCGCTGTTTTTCTTTTTATAGGCTCCTATGTACAGCTAAATATCATCCCCTATTCGATCCACTCTTTAGGACTCACCAACACCCAAGGAGGCTATCTGTTTAGCGTTACCGCTATTGGAATTGGGGGAGGCTCTTTAATAGCGGGAAAAGTCATTGGAAGGTATGGCAACTTAAGCTCTACTGTCGTAGGAGGTATAGGTGTTTCTTTTTGTCTTCTACTTCTTAATCTGCTGCCGTATACGCTCTATTCAGCCATACCCCTCCTCTTTTTCTTAGGACTAGCCGGCAGTTTTTTTATCGTACCGTTCGACTCGTTTATCCAAATAGTAACTCCACGAAAAAAAATAGGAAAATATGTAGCGGCAAGCACTTTTCTTGCCTTTGTTGGCGTTCTCCTATCAGCAGTTTTTCTCTATTTGGTCAATGATATGCTTCAGGTATCAGCCTCGCGTGGCTTTCTCATCGTAGGCAGCTTAACACTCCTCATGACTCTCATTATCTCCTATTTTATATTGAACCACCTCGTTCCAACGCTATGCCATTTTTATGCCCGTGCACGCTATCAAATAGAGGTAGAAGGCACGAACATCCTTACAGAAGAAAAACACAAGCTGGTTATCTGCCTCAGCAACCATTGGAAAAATCTCTTTTTCTTTTGGGCCATCGAAAAACGCCCTACGCGCATTGTCATCGAAACGGACAGGAAGAACTTCCGCCTCCTGCGGCCCTTTTCCCGCGCTCTCAACCTCTTCATCATCGACAAATTCCCTCCAGAAGAGAACGACAGCTACTTTTCACAAATTTTCGCTTCGTTAGAAGAAGGCGAGTCGATCCTCTTTTTAACCAATCGCCCCACTTCAGAAATACAACACCACCAATCGTTGTTTGAAAAGCAGCTCTCGCACCCCATGATGCTCATAGAAATGAACGTCGACCAAACAAGCCTCCCCTTGATCAATGTAACTCTCCACAAACGGTCGGAGTAGTTCCAGGCAGAAGAAAAGCCGAAAGGCAAAACAGCATCGGTGTGCAGTAAAAAGCCGGCCAAAGGCCGTCTCGAGTTTGGCAGTTTTGCAAAAAAAATGTTTCGTTTTGCCGCGGGTTAACAGATACTTTCATAAGCCCGGAGGGCGCCCGATCAAAGCCTCGGGTGA
>JAFITR010000137.1 GCA_017116025.1 Simkania negevensis | reverse complement strand
ATCACCTGGGTCGATGACACGCACTTTTTGCAACATCTGCCGAACGATGATCTCGATATGTTTATCGTTGATATCGACACCTTGAAGCCTATATACCTCTTGCACCTGGTTGACAAGGTACTTTTGCAGCTCTCTTACTCCGCATATTTCGAGGATCTCATGTGGTACAATCAAGCCATCGGTGAGCTGTTGTCCTTTGATGACATGATCGTCTTTTTGCACGATAAGGTGTTTGGTAAGAGGAACGAGGTGTTCTTCTTCCATTCCTGTTGCCTCATCGCGGACGATAACGATACGCTTGTTCTTCTGCACACCGCGGAAATCGACAACGCCATCGATCTTAGCGATCTCAGCAGCGTCTTTTGGCTTACGTGCTTCAAACAGCTCGGCGACACGAGGAAGACCACCGGTGATATCTTTCGTCTTGATTGCTCCGCGTGGCAAGCGTGCCAAGAGCATACCGGCATGAACCTTCTGTCCTTCTTTTACGGAGATGATCGCTCCTGGCGGGATGGCATAAGTCCCGACGAGTTCTTTGCACTCTTTGTCAGTAAAGATAAAGATTTGTGGGTGAAGCTCTCCACGGTGTTGCTTGACAACAAGCTCTTGCTGGCCTGTCTGCCTGTTTGTCTCTTTTTCTGTAGAGATCCCTTCGATAAGATCTTCGTATTTTGCATAACCAGGACGGTCGCAGATGATCGGGATATTGTGCTGTTCCCATTCTGCTACGCGCTGGCCTACCTTTACCTTTGCCCCATCAGCGACAAGGATCTTTGTTCCGAGTTCTATCGAGAAGGACTGTAGAGGTTCGATCGATTTTGTCGACAGCAGCTGCTTGTACTCTTCGAGAGTACGTCCTTCGTCGCTAACGACGTGAAGTGCACCGTTTTTGTTGAGCGCCAGCCAATGTCCGTCGGGATTTTGTACAACGCGCAGGTCGGTGTAGACGAGCACACCGTCAAGGTCAGCGACAAGCTCAGGGCTCAGTCCTGCCGAGGCAATACCTCCAAGGTGGAAAGTACGCATAGTAAGCTGTGTTCCGGGTTCACCGATGGACTGTGCTGCGATGATACCAACAGCTTCTCCTAGGCTAACGGTACGTCCGTTGGCGAGGTTGATGCCATAGCATTTGGCACAGACGCCACGACGCGTTTCGCACGTAAGAGCGGAACGGATTTTTACCGTCTCGATACCAGCATCGTCGATCGCTTCAGATTGGGGCAAGGAGAGGATATCACCTCCATACGCCAACACCTTCGCACGATCTCCGGGCATATAGATATCGTCGCATACAGTACGTCCGAAGATCCGCTCTCTTAGAGGAAGCAGTTCTTCTTGTCCCTGTTTAATCGCGGCGACTTCAATACCATTGAGTGTACCACAGTCATCTTCGGTAACGATGACATCTTGTGAAACGTCGACAAGGCGGCGCGTGAGGTACCCGGAGTCTGCCGTCTTGAGGGCGGTATCGGCAAGACCTTTACGCGCGCCGTGGGATGAGATTGAATACTCAAGAACGGTCAATCCTTCGCGGAAGTTGGAGATAATGGGCGACTCAATAATCTCACCAGAGGGTTTGGCCATAAGGCCGCGCAGAGCACCAAGCTGTTTGATCTGGCTCTTGGTACCTCGTGCCCCCGAATCCATCATGATAAAGAGTGGGTTGAGACTATTATCTTTGACCTCGGCAACAAGCTTATAGAGCTCTTCCGAGATGTTGTCCGTCACCTCCGTCCAGACGCTGATCGTTTTAGAGCGCCTTTCACCTTCGGTAATGATCCCATCGTCATACTGCTTCTGAATCTTAGCAACGCTTTTGTGCGCCGCCTCAATGTTCTTGTACTTGTTTTTTGGGATCTGTATATCGCTGATGGCCATGGAGACGGCAGCTTTTGTCGCCTCAGCAAAGCCGAGGTCTTTTAGATCATCGAGGAAGCGTATCGTCCGCTCCAGCCCTACACTCTTATAGCACTCCATGACGAGCTCTTGTACACGCTTCTTCGGCAAGATGTAGTTTTGGAACCCAAGCTCTTTGGGGACAATTTGGTTAAAGATCACACGTCCTGGCGTCGTCTCTATGATACCGCCGTCGACACGCACCTTAATCTTCTCGTGTATATGGAGGCCGCGCCCTCTATGCGAGACAACTTCTGTCTTCGGCTTCTTGCTTTTTTTGTTGTCCAAATACCACTGGTATGAACCGCTGCTGTACAAAGCCCTCAGCACTTCTTGAGTATTGGCAAAAGTTTTCGTCTTTAATCCGTGGTCTTCAGGGAAATAGAGAGGATCGTACATGAGGTAGTAGAGCCCCAGCGTCATGTCCTGACTAGGGACAGCAACAGGCTTACCCGAGGAGGGCAAGAAGATGTTGTCCGGAGCCATCATCAACACCTTCGCCTCAATCTGCGCTTCGATAGAAAGAGGAATGTGGACGGCCATCTGATCTCCGTCAAAGTCAGCGTTGAAAGCGGAACAGACGAGAGGATGGATACGTATCGCTTTACCTTCGATAAGGACAGGTTCAAAAGCCTGTATACCCAGCCTGTGTAGCGTAGGAGCACGATTGAGTAGAACGGGGTGGCCTTTGATGATCTCCTCAAGGACATCCCACACCTCAGGAACTTGATTTTGGATCATCTTCTTCGCCGAGCGGATAGTATAGACGTAGCCGAGATCTTTTAAGCGTTTGACAATAAACGGTTCAAACAGCTCGAGCGCCATCACTTTCGGCAAGCCACATTGTTTGAACTTCAGCTCTGGTCCGACGATGATGACGGAACGTCCGGAATAGTCGACGCGCTTACCGAGGAGGTTTTGTCGGAAGCGTCCCTGCTTACCTTTAAGCATCTCTGACAACGACTTAAGAGGTCTATTGCCTGCTCCCATAACAGGATGTCCGTGACGGCCATTGTCAAACAGGGCATCAACAGCTTCCTGCAACATCCTCTTTTCGTTACGTACAATAACCTCTGGGGTCTTTAGCTTAAGGATGGAGCGTAGACGGTTGTTCCTGTTGATCACACGACGGTATAGGTCATTAAGATCGGAAGTAGCAAAGCGTCCTCCATCGAGAGGGACAAGAGGTCGCAGATCGGGAGGGATGACAGGGACGTTGTGCAAAACCATATTTTCAGGTTTGTTGTTCGATACGACAAAGCTCTCGACAATTTTCAGCCTCTTGGCAAGCTTCATACGCGCCTGCATCGATTTTGTCTTGCGCAGCTTCTCTTTTAAAGCGAGCAACAACAACGGCAAATCTTCGTGCTTGAGAAGTTCACAGATGGCCTCTCCACCCATAGCAGCTTTAAATGCACCGCTTCCCCACTGTTCTTGTGCCTCTCTCAATTCAGCATCGGTAAGGAGTTGTTT
>JAFITR010000136.1 GCA_017116025.1 Simkania negevensis | reverse complement strand
GATTGACGAGCTCAAGGAGAAGGTGAAAAATTTTGAGACCAAGCAGGATGTGGTCAAGAAAATGGAAGAGTTCACCGCCTTGACGCAAGAAGTCTCTACTGCGAACCGTGAAAGGGTGCAGATTGAGCAGGAGCTGAATATTTTATCTGACAAGCTGATTGTAGAAGAAGAGGTGTGCGATACGATCGGCAATAGTGTTGCTTTGACAGAAGAGAACAGCCGAGCTTTGGAAGAGGAGATTGCTGAGAGCATTGGGCGTATCAATAGTGAAGGGCGCGAGCTGCAAAAGGAGCGAGAGAAGCTGATTAAAGGCGCAGACTCTGCTGTTTTTGTTGTCTACGAGCGCCTCCTTAGCAACAAAAGAGATCGCGTTGTTGTCCCTATTGAAAACCGTGTTTGTATGGGCTGTCATATTCAACTTACTGCTCAGCACGAAAATTTAGTCCGTAAGGGTGAGAGACTGATCTTCTGTGAGCATTGCTCCCGCATTGTCTTCTGGCAACCTCCAGAGGCTGCCCTTGAGGAAGGCGGAGAGGGCACCGTTCGTCGTCGTAGAAGGCGTGTGGTAATGAGCTAATGCCCTCTCTTCGGGAGAAGAGACGAGGTTTGGGAGGACGAGCATCCGCTGCTGTCTCCTTTACGGAGGAGGTAGGAGAGGAAAGTCTGGACTTCGTAGGAGAGGATACCAGCGAAAGGCTGGGGGCTGAAAGGCTACGGAAAGTGCAACAGAAAACACGTCGTCTATCTAGCCTTTGGGCTTGTAGAGTAGGCTGAAAATCTTCGCTTAAAGAGCGGGGCGTACCTGGGGAGACCCAGGGCGGTGTAAACCCTATCCGAAGCAAGAGTTGGCTGGCGATTCCCTTGTACTCCGCAAGTGCTGGCCGCAAGTTCGCTTGAGGGTTCCGGTGACGGAACTCCTAGAGGAATGGTTGCTCGTTGTCGCGTGGGGTTTCCCATACGGCAAGTGACAAAATCCAGCTTATAGTCCTCCCTTTTTTTGCCTATTGTAGAAGGAGAGATCCGATGAAAAAAGAGAGCGATATCTTGCTCGTTGGAGCGCATACATCTACGCAGGGGGGTGTACACAATGCGCTTTATGCTGGACAGGAGATTGGCGCAACGACGGCGCAGATTTTCACCAGCAATCAACGTCAGTGGGCTGGGCGTCTACTTGGCACAGAAGAGATAGAGGCTTGGCAAGAGGCTTTGGAGAAGACGGGCCTTGTCGACATCATGAGCCACGACAGCTACCTCATCAATCTGGGATCTCCTAAGGAAGAGTCGTTGCAAAAGAGCAGGCGGGCTTTTGTCGAAGAGATCGAACGTTGCCATAAGCTGGATATTGCTTATCTCAATTTTCACCCCGGTGCGGCCTTGGATGATACTGCGTCGGCCTGTCTCGACCGTATTGTAGAGAGCTTGGTCCGGGTAGAAGATCTTGCTGCTAAGGGTAGAACGCGTCTGCTTTTGGAGATGATGGCGGGTCAGGGGTCGACGGTAGGACATCGCTTTGAACATATGGCCTACGTCATCGATAAGGTAAAAGAGCGCATCCCTATTGGCGTATGTATCGACACCTGCCATCTTTTTGCTGCAGGCTACGACATGAGGACAGCAGAGGCTTGTGATGCGACTCTCCAAGAGTTTGACCGTGTTATCGGCCTGGAGCATCTCTATGCGTTTCATACAAACGACTCGATGAAGCCGTTTGCTTCAAGGCGAGATCGCCATGCTGAGCTGGGCAAAGGTGAGATAGGGATGGAGTGCTTTCAATTTCTAATGCAGGATGCTAGGACAAAGTCGTTACCTAAATATTTGGAGACTCCTGGTGGGATGGAGGTATGGAAGGAAGAGATCAAACTGTTAAGAAGGTTTGCACAGAGATGACGCTATTGCAGAAAGTGGAAAGAATAAAGATCAAACGCATTAAAGAATGTGCGGACAAGTTCCTTGGTCAGGAAGTGAATATCAAAGGTTGGGTACGTACTGTACGCAAACAGAAGGTTCTTGCTTTTATTGAGATCAATGATGGTTCTTCACTGTCGGGAATACAAGTTGTTCTCGATAGCGCTGTGCCAGATTATGATGAATTAATGGAAGTCATCACCACAGGAGCTTCTCTCTCTGTCACCGGTGAAGTGAAAGAGAGCCCAGGAAAAAACCAGGCTGTAGAGATCCATGCCTCAAAAATTGAATTGATTGGCGTGTGCGATCCAGAAAGATACCCGCTGCAAAAAAAGAGGCACAGCTTTGAGTTTTTGCGGACGATTGCCCACCTGCGTCCAAGAACAAATACCCTTGGTGCTGTTACACGTGTGCGTAATGCCCTCGCCTTTGCTACACACCTCTTCTTCCAAGAACGCTCCTTCTACCACATCCACACACCAATCATCACCGCTTCAGACTGCGAAGGAGCAGGTCAACTGTTTCACGTTTCCACCACCGATGAAAATAAAAAAGACCATTTTTTTAGCAGGCCCACCTACCTGACCGTATCGGGACAGCTCAATGGCGAGATCTACGCATGTGCCTTATCCGATATCTATACCTTTGGCCCGACGTTCCGAGCTGAAAACTCCAACACCTCTCGACACCTTTCCGAGTTTTGGATGATTGAGCCAGAGATGGCCTTTGCCGATCTTTCTGATAATGTTAACCTAGCTGAAGCGTATATTCGGTATGTTGTCAAGTATGCCCTAGATCATTGTCAGGAAGATTTACAGCTGTTTGATCGTTTTGTCAGCAAGGGATTGCTCGAAATGCTTGCTCTTGTTGCCGAAACAGAATACGAAAGGATTACTTATACAGAAGCTGTTGATCTCTTGAAAAAATCTAAGAAAGAGTTCGAGTTTCCTGTGGAGTGGGGTAAGGATTTGCAGGCAGAACACGAGCGTTATTTGACCGAAGAGTACTTTAAAAAGCCCGTTACTGTTGTCGACTACCCTAAAGAGATCAAAGCCTTCTACATGCGTGCCAACGATGATGGCAAGACGGTAGCCGCTATGGACTTCCTTGTCCCACGCGTAGGAGAGCTCGTCGGCGGTAGCCAGCGTGAAGAGAGGCTTGATGCGATAGAGGAGAGGCTGGTAGCTGCAGGGCTCGACAAAGAACAATACTGGTGGTACCTCGATCTCCGAAGGTATGGCAGCGTACCACATAGCGGCTTTGGTGTAGGGTTTGAACGCCTTGTACAGTTCGTTACCGGTATGGATAATATCCGCGATGTCATCCCATTCCCACGCTACCCAGGACACGCTGACTTCTAAATAGAGTTTAGTGGCCGCGAAAGGAACAAGATTCGCAGGTTTAGTAGGCCACGAAAGGAACAAGATAAGCAAGATCGTCAAGATTCACAGGATCGCTACTTACAAGGCAGTAAGTATAAATTATTTTGTTTTCCTCCCG
>JAFITR010000135.1 GCA_017116025.1 Simkania negevensis | reverse complement strand
GAAGGTCTACGACATTGATACGAAGGAGAAGCTACTCGACATCATACAGTCTAAGGAAGCGAGGGAGAACTTTCTTGAGTTCATCTACGACCACCACAACGAGCTTGAGAAGTGGCAACAATTTTACCAAGAGCGTTCACGCATTCGCATCATTGAATGGCTACGCAACCACAATTTGGAGTTCGTTTTTGAAGAGGATTTGGAGTTACCTATAGGCATTGTTGAGAAAATCAAGAGGCAGTTGTTCGAAGGAAGGGTGTCCAAAGAAATTCAAGATGCACGAAAAGTGCTCGTCACTAAGGCAAAAACCTACTATTCCAGCGAAGCACTCAATCCACGTCCCAAGCGTGGCAGGCCTCCGAAGCAGCCGACGAAGGTAGCAACAGAGGCGCAGGTAAGCACTGACATCTACACTTCTGTTCCCAAAGAGGTAAAGGAGTTTCTACACGTTCCTGACATTACGTCAGCAACAGCGATCACTTTCTCTTCAAAATACAACTCGGAAGAGGAGTTTCTCGCCAGTATGCGCACGCAATCGAAAAGCGAGTCACAGGCGAAGTTGGACGCTCTTTCAGAACGTCTGAGTTCTTTAAGAGACCTTTCTATGCGCTTACACGAGACAGGAGGCACGAATTTTCCTTCTTCCGGAGCAAATGTGCTTTCCGAGGCGAAGAAGCAAAAAACGGCAACGCCTTCAGCAGCGGCCAAGCCTGCGGGAAAAAAAGCAGTAACGAAAGCTACGCGTATGCCAAAAATGCACATACGCACCCTAGAGACGAAGAAAAGAGCGCAGCAATCTGCCACAGCCAAGCAGCAGAAGGCAGCTTCTAAAAAGAGCTCTACCAAAGCAACGGCAACAAAATCTGTTCCCACCAAAGGAAAGCCAAAAGCAAGACAAATGCCTAAGAAGAAACCGGTTGAGAAGAAAAAACCTGCCCGGGTTCCCATGCGCCGCACAAAAAAGAGAGGCAAGTAACAGCACTTAGCTCAGGAGGTCGGCATATTCTTTACGTGTCAAGAAACGCCACTCTCCCTCTTTAAGCCCTCCCAAGCGCACAGGACCGATACGCACGCGTTTCAATCCCCCGACCTCTATCCCTACAGCCTGGCACATACGCCTGATCTGTCTCTTGCGTCCTTCTTTCAACACAAAACGCAGCTGCGACTCATTCACCCACTCCACCTTCGCAGGTTTGAGGGGCTTTCCATCCAGCTCTAGTCCGTGGCGCAACAGCGCGAGCCCACGTTCGTCAAGCTCACCTGCTACACGCACCAAATACTCTTTTTCTACCTGGGAATTTTGACCAACGAGTGCTTTTGCCACGCGTCCATCCTGGGTAAAGAGTAGCAAGCCTGTAGAGTCAATATCTAAGCGTCCTGCAACAGCAAGTTTTTCTAAAGAGAAGGTTCTCCTGACATCTTTTGCCCATTGGTTTTCTGAAACAATCAAAACAATTGCAGGGCGGTATCCCTTTTCCGGCTGAGCAGAGACATACCCGACAGGCTTGTTAAGGACAACTGCGACCTTTTCAGCCTGATCGTTACGTGCTTCATAAACGAGCTCAACAACGGCATCAGGAGAGACCTTTGTACCAAGTTCATTCACCACTTTGCCATCGACAATCACCCATCCCTGCCTAATATACTCATCTGCTTCGCGGCGCGAACAAATCCCCCGCTCGCTCATCAGCTTAGAAAGCCGCATTTTTTCATGCATAACCACCTTTAGTTACGCTGCTGCTTTTTCACGCAGCTGAGACTCCCTCACATGATCCTGATAGAGCCAGCGGGCAACGTTGTCCAAGATAATGGCCGCTGCAGCAGGGTGGCTGTTAGGATCAGCCTCTAAGCCTACGACATCGTACAAGAAGGATTGGGGCAGATGCGTTTTTAATACAGCTAAATCATAGCCGCAAAAAGGCTGACCGGAAACGACTAACGCTCTACAAGGCTTGGGATTAGTTTTCAACCAAGCGTTGACCGCATCTTCCCTACTGGGACGCTTCACAACACCATCCTCTTCTTTCATCGGCGCAGAGACAAAAACAACAGGAAGCGAACCCATCTTCTCCGGACAATCAGTCGCCTCTTCCCAAATGAGTCGTGCAGCTTCTGACTCGGTATCACAACGGTCGGCCATATCATCAATACGTGCATCAAGAGGGCGGTCTCCTGTCAGCCAGAGGAGTTCGTTAAAATGAATACCTTCGCCCCAAATCCGCTTGAGATAGTTAAGCGCTGAGGTCATGCGAGAAGTTGAGCTACCAAGAATCACCGCCGTCTCATATCTACAATCCCCCGGATTGCATCTGTCAAACATTCCCTGCTTCTTCGCCCACGCTATGACAAATTCCTTCTTTTCTAAAGGCAGCTCCGCTAGCTCCCAACGCTCTTTGTCGCTAGGGCGCAACCAACGCTTCTGCGTTTCCACAATAATGTCTTCATCCTCAGGAATCTCCATAAAAGCAGCCAGCTCCCTCACCGCCACAGGATCCAACTTGTAGTCCTGCAAAGGAGTACCAAAAACGGTACTAACAGACAACAAAAGGAGTAACGACAAAATCTTTTTCACGACACAACCTCGTTTAAAATAATGAATCAATGAGAAATAATAGCAAAAAAAGAGACAATTCATCCAGTAAAATCATGAACCAACACTACTTAGTCAGGCAGACGAGGCTTTCAACATGGGCAGTCTGCGGGAACATATCAAACGGCTGCAGCTGTCCGATCGAATAGCCAAGCTCTTTCCAAGCAGCCAGATCACGCGCTAGCGTTGCCGGATCACAAGAGATATAGATGATACGTTTAGGGGCAAGCCTT
Organism: Simkania negevensis; assembly: GCA_017116025.1. Classification (GTDB taxonomy): domain Bacteria; phylum Chlamydiota; class Chlamydiia; order Chlamydiales; family JAFITR01; genus JAFITR01. Next base: position 608 of record JAFITR010000135.1, on the reverse strand, counting down.
CCTATTTCTTGCAAAAATTGTGGTTCACATCCCGCTCTGGGCGGATTAACAAGGAGGAGATCAACTCGATCAATCGCTTCAATCTTCTCTTCTGCCAAGCCGCAGATAAACTCGGTATTATCAATCTCATTCTTTTGTGCATTGGCCTTTGCATCCTCGACAGCTTCTGGCACGCACTCAATGCCATACACCCGCTTCACATGAGGGGCAAAGAGGCAGGCCAACGTCCCCACACCACAATAAGCATCGACGACGCTCTCTTCCCCTGTAAGCTCTGCACGCTGGATCGCCTCTCGATATACATTTTCTGCCTGCTGTGGGTTAACCTGAAAAAACGAAGCGGATGAAACCTTAAACAACAGCCCGCACAGCTCTTCTTCGATCGACCCCTCTCCTTCTAAAACGCGATAGGTATCGCCTATGATCGCATTACCCCTCTTTTGATTGACGTTTTGCACCACGCCTTTTATCGCAGGATGAGAACGGAAAACATCTTTAGCCAGACTCAACAGCTGCGGTGAAGGCTCGCAAAAAGTAACGAACGTCACCAAACATTGCTGCGTCTTCTCCGTCGTCTTCAACAAGAGATGGCGCAACTCCCCTCTTCC
>JAFITR010000134.1 GCA_017116025.1 Simkania negevensis | reverse complement strand
ATTTTTCTAATCAAAAGGCCTTGAGGTAGTGGGCGAGTTGTTGGGCAAGGGTATGGATCTGTTGTTGGATGAGAGCTTTGCTCTCTTCTTGAGCAAAATCGGAGACGGCTTTTACGATCGAAAGTGGTACGTTGGCTGCTTTTGCTGCCGTGGCAATACCATACCCTTCCATATCAACGAGGTCCCATTGTAAAGCCAATTGTTGTTTCAACGCTTTATTGTGTAGGGGGAAATCGATAGTGAGCAGGCGCGCTCCAGCGGATTGGGTCGTTAGTATGGGGAAGACTTTTTTAACCAGTTGATGTGAACTTGTATTTAGGGTGGTCAAATCGATCTGTTTTCCGATATCTCCAACAGTAAAAATATCGCCTATTTGATAAGGTTTTAGCGCTGCGGCAATACCTGCATTGATGATCTGGTTGCTGTTGTTGAGATGTCGAATTACTTGTGTTGCGGCTTGTACAGAACCCATGCCGGTGACGAGAATCTTTCCCCGCTTGCACCACCACAACTCTCCAGGAATGGACTCTTTTCCTTGTAAAGCTTGAATTGTCGGAGCTGCTTCGTCGATCGTAGCAAAAACGAAGAGAGTGTGTAGCATCAGGGCTATTTCTCGTAGAAGGATGAACCTATTTCGATGAGCGGCCGTTTGTTTTCCTTGTGCCATTTGTTGGTGTCGCGTAAGGAGTAGATGCAACCGCAGTAAAGCTGTTTGTAGAAGTTCTCTCTTTTAGCAATGTCGTACATGCGCTGAGAGCCTCCCTCTTTTCTCCAGTTGTGGGTCCAGTAGGTCATCTCTTCGTAGCGGTTGGCTGCGCGTACGCCACAGTCGTTGATCTGATCCATGTTTTTCCAGCGCGAGATACCTAGGCTACTGGTGATAACGGGGAAGTTGTGTTCATGGGCGTAGAGCGCCGTTCTTTCAAACCGCATATCGAAGCAGGCAGTACACCGCTTGCCGCGCTCCGGCTCCCACTCCAATCCTTTGGCTCTGTCAAACCAGTTGTCTGTGTCGTAGTCGGCGTCGATAAAAGGGATACCCATCTTTTCAGCAAAGCGGATGTTTTCGTTTTTGCGTATCTCATATTCTTTGGCAGGGTGGATGTTGGGGTTGTAGAAGAAGATAGAGAAGGTGATGTTTGCTGCGACCATCGATTCCATGAGTTCTCCTGCACAAGGAGCGCAGCATGAATGCATCAGCACCGGCTGCTTGTCTTGTGGTAGGGAGAGTTGTTTCTGCGTGTCGTTCATAGACATAATGATACAGCAGCATGGTAAAAAGGACAACAGCGCCTGCGTGGTTGTTTGTTAAGCGATCAGGGTTTCGCAGGACAGAAGGGTGTTGTGCGGCAAGCTCCTAAAATACATACGTCCCCTTTTGGACAGCATGCGTCACCACAGATTTGTTCCTTAGGGCAGCAGGTGTTGTTTATACACGTCTTCCCTGTGGCACAGCACTTTTTATTACAACAGCTGTCGGTAGGTGTGCAGCAGGATCTGCCACAGATTTGTTCTGTAGGGCAACAGTGTCCGTTTTTAGTGCAGACAGCATCCATATCAGCGGGATGCTGGTTACAGCAGTATCCTTTTAGATCTTCGTAAGCATATTGTGGACAAATCAGATTCATTCGACAACATTCGGGTTCCCCTGTTTGATCATTTCTAGCATATACTTTGCCAGGGGAGGAGCATGTAGTTCTGCAATTTCCCTCTTTAGAACAATACCCATAGGGCTCGTTGCAGTCATTATTTTGTTGACATCTCTTGGTATAGGCGGGTTGGGCAAAAGTTGTAGCTAAGAGGAGGGCAAAAATAAAAAGTTTTTTCATAGAGCGCTACTGTCTGTTCCTTCTGCCTTGCGTTATTGTTAACTTTATTCTGAACTTGAGATAAATGGGTAGGGGAAAAAGAGCTGGTGTACTAAAATATTTGCCCGATACAAGAAAGGTGTGGTTCAAAATAAAAATCTGCAACAAAGGCTTGAATAATTGCCAAATGTGTTGATAAGACCACTGATCTCTTGACGTTGTACTATAGGAACAGTGTATATAGAAAAGAATATGAATTTAGTTGATGGAGGCAAGATCTATGGCACTATCGAAGAGTAAGATAGAGGAATTCCGGAAAGCGTTATTGGCGATGCGTGCGAATTTGACCCAGAACCTGAAGGAGGCTTCAGTTGAGGTGAAGAAGGTTGAGGAGTCTACGGGGTATTCTCAGCACCAGGCGGACGAAGGGACAGACGATTTCGACCGCACCATCAGCCTAGAGCTTTCTTCCCGAGAGTACGACATTCTCAAGCAGATAGACCGTGCTTTGGAGAAGATCAACGAGAACAGCTATGGCATCTGTGATATTACGGAGAAACCGATTCCGTTGAAGAGATTGGAAGCGATCCCTTATGCAACGATGACGGTAGAGGCGCAGCAGATGCTTGAGCGGGGCGAGATCTAGTGTCGATGAGCAAGAGGGAGCTTGGGGGCTGTACACTTCTTGTTGCTCTGCTTGTCTTTGTTGATTTTGCATTAAAATCTCTTGTCCTTGCCTATATCCCCAAAGCGGTAGGTTCTTACCCTTATGGTGGCGTAGGGGTTTTTCAACATTTTTTTGGTATCGAATGTAGTGTGATCCATGTGACCAACACAGGTGCAGCATGGAGCTTTTTTAGCGAGTATCCGGGCAGGCTTCTAATCGTTCGTTTCGCAATGGTTTTTCTGTTGGCATGCTACCTCTTCTTTGGGAACCATCGTTTTGCCACTGCTGTACCGCTCTCTTTGATTCTTGCGGGTGCGGTAGGCAATATCATCGACAATATTCTCTATGGCCATGTCATTGATATGTTCTCTTTTGTCTTCTGGGGCTATCACTATCCTGTCTTTAATTTAGCGGATGCATTCATCACGATGGGGGTGGGCTGGTTGCTGTGTCATTCGTTTGTTCATAAGAAAAAACGGCTTGTAGATGGTGAAGACTGTGCTTCGTGAGAGTTCTTTGCAAAAAGAGGGCCCTCTATACGTATCGAAATTTTCCAGGGTACAGCTTCTCGTTGATAGAGAAGAGATGCGTAGCTTATTGGGTAGTTTGAATCCGTTTGGCATCTATGCAGCAAGTGGCGTTGTCGATAGAGGCTCGGGAGAGGTGTGTTGTGAGGAGTTCCTTGCTGTATATGACAGTTATGTTGGAGCTCTGCAGGCAGGGAGCGCTCCTATTCATCCCCAGGTCCGCTGTCGTTTTAGCGACTATTGGTCAGCATCGTCGGATGCTCTATATGCTGCCGTCCTTCCCAATGGAAGAGAGTTGGTGAAGGCATGCCGCCCCGTTATCCAGCTTCAGCCACATCTTCTCTCTTACTCTCCAGACGATGGCGTTTTCCGTTCGATGGTTATGGGTCCTGACAGCATATCATGGGGCATCCAATTTTCCTATCCCCAGTTGTAT
>JAFITR010000133.1 GCA_017116025.1 Simkania negevensis | reverse complement strand
TGAATCTTGACGATCTTGTCTATCTTGTTCCTTTCGTGGCTATTTAAACCTTTGCTCACGGCCATACCCCGTGACCAATGGCAACTTTAAGCTCGTGGATGGGTTTTGTCGTACACTTCTTTTTTGAGTTTTGTCGATACTTTAGTGTAGATGGTCGTTGTTGCTAGCGAGTTATGTCCTAGGAGCAGTTGAATTGTTTTAAGGTCCATACCGTTTTCTAGCCAATGTGTAGCGATGGTATGCCTGATGGTGTGGGGGGTAATTTTGGCCGACAGCCCGCTTTGGGTAAGATATTTACTAAATTTACGATCGACGGAACGAGTAGTCAGCCTTGTACCGAGTTTATTGAGGAAGATTGCATTGGGGTCAATTTCGGCCAGGTGGCCGTCGATATCGCGCAGTCTTTCTGGATGGTTAAGGTAGTGTGTGATCCAGTTTGTTGCATTTTTTGTGATAGGAACAACGCGCTCTTTTTTTCCCTTACCGCGCAAGCGCACGAGGAGGCTTTCAATGTCGAAATCTTCTCTATCGAGGTTGACAAGTTCACTGACGCGCAGTCCTGAACTATAAAACAGCTCCATAATGCAGCGGTCGCGGAGTCCGAGGTAGGTTGCGGTATCAGGCTGATCGAATAAGCGCTGCACCTGTTCATAGCTCAACGAAGCAGGCAATCCTCTTTGCAGCTTCGGACCTTCCACCTCTTCAAGGGGGTTGGTGGAAAGGTGCCCATTTCTTACGAGAAACTTGAAAAAGGTCCTTAACGAAGAGAGACGCCTGACGAGAGTTCTTTTACTCGCCTGTTTTTCGGTCATTGTGGCTAGGAAGCCGCGGACAATCTTTCTGTCTATTTGTCTCAGGTCAATCTTGTCGTCATTTTCTGTATCACGGTCGTAATAGGAGCGGTTGTAATAAATTTTTTCGCTCTTTTCTTCTTCATTATTTCCTAAGGCAGATTCTTCAATGTAGTTTTTTAAGCTATTGAGGTCGATGGTGTAGTTACGGACGGTGTGTTCCGAAGCGTTTTGAACAGCACGCAAATATTCTAAAAAATCATATGCCATAGGGACAAAACAGTATTCTCTCATCAACTTCCCATTTTCTTCTTCACACTATTGTCCATCATTTGTTATCATTTTTCCTTTTAAACTCAACATTTTTTATTGCCGATTATGATTACTTTAGACAATTTATCTAAGCGTTATGGCACGAAAGTCATGTTTGACGATGCCACTCTTTCTTTCAACGAAGAGAACCGTTACGGCCTTACCGGCCCCAACGGCTGCGGGAAGTCGACTCTTCTACGTATCATCATGAAGGAAGAAGAGCCCACTTCTGGATGTGTAACAACACCGAAACGCATCAGCATGCTGAAGCAAAACATCGAAGACTACCTTGACAACAGGGTTGTCGATGTCGTCATCATGGGCAACGAAAAGCTTTGGAAGGCGTTGGAAGAACGCGACAAGCTGTATGACGAGGAGATGACAGAAGAGATAGGGATGCGTCTTGGGGAATTGGAAGAAGTGATTGCCGACGAGGAAGGGTATACCGCGGAGTCTGATGCCGAAGAGTTTCTAGCGGGGATGTGTCTTGATGAAAGCATGTTTGAAAGGAAGATGAAAGAGATCCCGACAGACATGCAGTTTCGCGTACTGCTCTGCCAAGCTCTTTTTGGCACTCCTCAAGCGCTGCTGCTTGACGAGCCCACCAACCACCTTGACATGGACTCTATTGGCTGGCTAGAGGAATTTCTAAAAGAGTACACCGGGGTGCTCATTGTCACCAGCCACGACAGACACTTCCTCAATACAATCACAACGCACATTGCCGACATCGACTACGAGACGATCATCGTCTATCCAGGCAATTATGATCGAATGGTCACAACGAAGACGGCGGTACGTGGACGTGCGCAGGCTGACGTGAAATCTAAAGAAAAGAAGATTTCCCAGCTGAAGGAATTTGTTTCAAAATTTAGTGCGGGATCGCGAGCAAGTCAAGTGCAGTCGCGCATCAAGGAGATAGACAGGCTCCAGCCACAAGAACTAAAGAAGTCGAACATCCAACGTCCCTACATCAACTTCCCTACGCCACAAAATCCTTCGGGGAAGCTGGTCTACAAGATTGAGAACCTCTACAAACAATATGAAGAAGGGCATGACGTCATTAAAGGCTTCACACTGGACATTTACAAAGGCGACAAGATTGGGGTCATCGGAAACAACGGGCGTGGAAAGACAACCTTCCTCAAAATGCTTGCACAAGCTCTAGAGCCCTCTTCAGGGGTTGCCGAAGTGGGGCATAACGTCCGGGTGAGCTATTTTCCGCAAAACCATTCGGACGTCATCGAAAGCGGTGTCGATGCCACCCTTTTTGACTGGCTGCGTGAGAAGAAGGAAGGTGTCTACGACCAGGACATTCGAGGTGTGTTGGGCAAGCTGCTTTTTGGCGGCGACGACGCGTTTAAACAGGTAACGAATCTGTCGGGGGGAGAAACGGCTCGTCTTATCCTAGCGGGGATGATGCTTCAGGACAACAATACGCTAGTCCTCGACGAACCTAACAACCACCTCGACCTCGAGGCTGTTTCTGCTCTCGGTTGGGCTTTAGAAAACTACCAGGGAGCAGCTATTGTAGCAAGCCATGACAGAGACCTCCTCAGCTCTTTTGCTACAAAAATCATCGCTTTTGAAGCCGACGGTATTCACATCCATCAAGGCGGTCTCGATGAATACCTTGAGAAAAGAAAAAAAGCCCACGCTACTACTACTTAAAGGAAACGACCAATGGCAGCATCTGAAAACACTTTGGTGGAAGGAATAGACCTCCTTCAGCACGCAATCACGCAATATCCTTCGCCGCTGCGCAAACATATCCCCGATGTGGACAACGAGGAGAAGATAGAGAAGATCGCAGAAAAATTTTCAGAGATTATGGAAATCCTCGGACTCGATATCGAGGATGAGTCGTTATCGAAAACACCTCAACGCATTGCTAAGATGTATGTGGAAGAGATTTTCAGCGGCCTCGATCCTGCTAATTTCCCTAAGATCTCTTACATGAAAAACAACTACAAAGGAGACCATTCCAACGTCGTTCTTATCAAAGACATCTCTCTGACCAGCTTCTGTGAACACCACTTTGTTCCCTTTATGGGAACAGCGTGCGTAGCATATATTCCCAACAAACAGATCGTGGGATTGTCGAAAATCCACCGTGTAGTGCGTTATTTTGCCAGCAGGCCACAGATTCAAGAGAGACTCACGGCACAAATAGCCGACAGCCTATCGCAAGTCCTCGACACCGAACATGTTGCTGTTTCTATTACAGCACAACATTTTTGCGTAAAAGCGAGAGGTGTACGCGACGAGCAATCGACAACATCCACACATTTTCTTACTGGTGATTTTAGAAACAACGTCGAAATCAAGAACCTTTTCCTCAAAGAAAGCTGTTCTTAATGCAACAAAACTCATAGGAGATAAAAAACTTTCCACTTTTCTTCAGGCCGAAGGTCTAAAACCAGGCCGAAGG
>JAFITR010000132.1 GCA_017116025.1 Simkania negevensis | reverse complement strand
GCGATTGTTTTTTTGCCAAAACTGCCAAACTCGAGAACCGCGGTAGCGGTGTAAGAAATCATCCAAGAACAAAACGTTCATCATAATTTATCTGACAACGTTTTAGAAATTTCAGCGGGAGTTCCCGTTGTTTATTTTGCATTACCCCGTTATTGCACAAAGTTCGAGTGGCTACTCGAACTTCGTGACCGTTTATGGGTTTTGGTTGTGACTATTCTACTGAAGCTTTTCGTGTGACACGGGAGGCAAGTGTGGTGTAGATTGCGCGGAAGGGATATGTGATGAAAAAGAAGAGTTTTTTGAATAGATCGGCTATCTTGCTTAAGAGAATACGCATTTTGCCGGGCTTGGCAGTGTCGGTTACTCTTGTTTCGTCTCTTTTCGCTTGCGTGGTTTCGATCTTTTTCGGGACAAGAGCTGAATCCTCTTCCTGAGCAGGAGCTAAACCCTCTTGCTGAGCAGGAGTTGCCGTCTCTTCCTGAAGAGAGGGTGGCATAGTAGGGGCTGCAGCAGCGGCCGTTGTTTCTTCACTATCTTTCTTGTCAGGGCCATCTTCTATCACTTCTACACGGTCAGATTGTACGAGCTCCCTCGTTGGGCTCTTCTGTGCCAAGGAAACAAGCTGCAGGACAATCGATACGAAAGCGTGGTTGGAGAGTCTAATATTGATGCGAGAGAGGTGCGATATCTGCTTTTTTTTCGGATTTGCGGTGACCTGTCCGTTAAGACGAGCAGCAATGGGTGTTTGTAAAGAAAATTTTCTTACTGAAAGTTGGGCTTTTTCTTGGAAGCAGCCCCCAGAGCTCCACTGTTTCAGGATTTTTGTGACGTTGCTGGTCTTGGACCTTGGCCCCATCCAGAATCTAGATTTTTTTGCAGATTTGTTTTCATTAATACTAGATCTGTTTTCTAGAAAAAGCGTTAAAGCGCCGGTTGTTTCCATAATTATTACTTTTTGTTTCTTTTGTTGGATGACTTAGTTTTTATAGAGGTAATTGTATCATATACGTATAAATATAGTATTAAGATTTTTTTATTAAAACGAAAGGTGGCTGCCCAGATAACCCTTTAAAGATAGCAGGAGCGTTGTGACTATTCTACTGAAGCTTTTTATGTGACGCGGGAGGTGAGTCTGGTGTAGATTGCGCGAAAAGGATATGTGATGAAGAGGAAAAGTTTTTTGAATAGATCGGCTATCTTGCTTAAGAGAATGCGCATTTTGCCTGGCTTGGCAGTGTTGCTTACCCTTGCTTCGCCTCTTTTCACTTGCGTGGTTTCGACCTTTTTTGGGGTAGGGACTAAATCCTTTTCCTGAGCAGGAGCAGGAGCTGCCGCCTCTTCCTGAGCAGGAGCTGCCGCCTCTTTCTGAAGAGAGGGTGACATAGGGGCAGTGGCTGCAGTGGGCGTTGTTTCTACAATGACTTGTTCCGGATTGCCTTCTATTACTTCTACATAGCGAGATTGTCTTATAAGTTGTAAGGGCTTCTTCGTTGAGTTATTATTTGCTTCGGCAAAAATCTGCCGGGCAATCGCTAGGATAGCTTGATCGGAGAGCGTAATGTTGATGCGAAAGAACTGCGGTTTCTGCGCGCCTCTGTTACGATAAACAGTGAGGGCTGCAGCGGGCTTTTTGTTGCTCACATTCCCTGTGCTATTTGATCTGGCAGCGATCGTTGTTTTTTTGCTGTCTTTTTCAGAATCTTCTTCTACTACCTCTACACGGCTAGGTACGAGCTTCTTCGTTAAGTTCTTCTTTTCCCTGGCAAGCAACCGGTGGAGAATCACTAAGGCAGCTTTATTGGAAAGGTAAATAACGGTGCGAGAGAACTGCGCTTCCTGCTCTTTGCTCAGCTGCTCTATGGAGCGTTCTTTAGGATGAGCAGTAGTGCGTTTTTGTAAAAACGGGGCTGAGCTCCCAGAGATCCAATCTTGTAGGGCTCTCATGGCATCATTGACGTTATTTATTTGCGGCATCAAGAAGCTAGATGTTCCCTCGGTTGAAGCAGATTTTTCCTGATTAATAGAAAAGATGTTTCCTAGCCAGGGTGTTAAGGCGCTGATTGCGTCCATAATTATTACTCTTTGTTTCTTTTGTTTGATGGTTATTTTTTTTATATAAATGATTATACCTTATACATATAAAGATGGTGTTAAGATTTTTTTATTAAAACGAGAGATGGCTAGTCAGATAGCCCTCTAAGGATAGAAAGGGTAAAAAAGGAACGGCAGGGACAAGAGGAAAGTTGCTTTTCTCTTCTCCCGGTTGTCTCTGTCGTTCCTTCTTGTTTTAGAGGGGTGCTTTTTTGGAGAGTGGTGTAGAGTAGGTTGCGACAAAAAGCCGGCCAAAGGCTCGCTCGAGTTTGGCAGTTTTGGCAAAAAATAGTTATACGTTTGTGGAAAAAGCTTCTTTAAAACAGCTCTTGTGTGAGGCGGTTTCTCCGCCTATTGAAAAACTTTTTTAATAGAAATTTCAGGGAGTTCTTGCTGTTTCTTTTGCATTACCCCGTTATTGGCACGAAGTTCGAGTAGCTGCTCGAACTTCGTGACCGTTTACGGGTTTTGGTTGTGACTATCCTACTGACCTGCTGAAGCTTTTCGTGTGACGCGGGAGGCGATTGTGGTGTAGATTGCGCGGAAGGGATATGTGATGAAGAGGAAAAGTTTCTTGAATAGATCGGCTATCTTGCTTAAGAGAATGCGCATTTTGCCTGGCTTGGCAGTGTTGCTTACCCTTGCTTCGCCTCTTTTCACTTGCGCGGTTTCGACCTTTTTTGGGGTAGGGACTGAATCCTTTTCCTGAGCAGGAGCTGCCGCCTCTTCCTGAGCAGGAGCTGCCGCCTCTTTCTGAAGAGAGGACTCTTTGTTTTCCTGGGCAGGATCTGCCGCGTCTGCCTGGGCAGGAGCTGCGTCTTCTTCCCGCACAGGGGAATCCTTGTTTTTCTGGGCAGGATCTACCGCATCTACCGCGTCTTCTCCCTGAACAGAGGGTGCCTCGTCGGCCTTTTTTTTGTCTGCTACGTCTGGTTTTGCAGATAGAGCCTCTTCTGCTTGTTGAGCCTCTTCTTCTAGTTTTCCCAATTGACCTATGTATTTGTTCACTATAGAGAGTATTTTAGCATTGAAGCAGTCCGTTGAGAGGAAGACGTTGTTCTTAATCTTTTGATCAAGGCGGTTACGAAGAAAGGAGCAAAGGTTTCCCTGCGTTTCTTTGGTGATGGAGTGTTTTGCAAGAAGCGTTTCAAATTGTGGTATGTTAAATCTGACGGTTGTGTCTATCAGCAATCCTTCCTGAGCTGAAATTGCTCGATATAACGCGCTAACATGCTCTTTTTCTTTCTTCCAGTGTTGGGAGGTTAGTTGGGTAGAAAGGGAAGTGTTGGGACTAATATTGTGGTATCGATCTTCATACCACACTGTGAAATCAATTGGTGAATTTGTTCTACTTGTTGAATCCATAATTATTCCTTTTTGTTTTTTGTTGGTTTATTGTAATAGTAATAATTATAATAGATCTATATAAATATTTTATTAAGATTTTT
>JAFITR010000131.1 GCA_017116025.1 Simkania negevensis | reverse complement strand
GTTAAGATATGGCTAGGGTGCTGGCGTTTGCATCTCTTCGACGATGCCCGACATCTTCTCCTCAAAGTTCTTTCGTCCTTGTTCAACACCTTTGCGCAATGCTTCCAATAACGATTTTGTTAACGCCTCCTTCGACTTGGGAGTAAGCAGCGAGTCGTCGATCTCAATAGCGATAGGGATAAGGTCGTGGTCCAACTTAACCTTCACCTTCTTGTTTGTCGACTGTGCACTAAACGTCTGCTTGTTAAACTGATCCATCGTGTCAGTCATCTTCTGTTGGATCACGTTTGTCTTATTGACAATCTCTCCCATCTCCTTCAATAAATCTCCCATCTCCATCATTCTTCTCCTTGTTAAATGTTGTTTGTTTAGGTAGGTAAGGGAATCCTTTCTTCCTCGTAGGGGGTGTCGCTCATCGGCAAAACATCTAAAGGTAGTTCGCTGATTGTGAAACCGTAGGTTTTTGCTTTTTTTTCGAGGATCTTTCTAAATATTTCTGTTTGGGTGTCGGGAGCAACTGTTCCTGTTGCTAATGGTTTTTTCTCTGTTTCTTTATTCTTGTTGTACTCCAGTACGCTTTCGTAAAGAACGCGTGAGAGCGACTCGACGTTGTTCTTAGCATCAGCTTTTCCTTTATCCCACACGGCTGCCATCTCGGGTGCTTCATGGCCGTGAAGCGCTCCTTGGGCATGGTAAAACTGAGTGCCTGTGCGTATGAGGTAGTTCGTCATACTATCGCCAATCATTAAGCTTTGTCGTGCTGCGAACGGGTTGGCAGCGATCTCGTCGTCAATGCGCGTGATCGTTGTACAGACGTGTTCTTCATTTGGAGAGCCTTTTGTTGCCTCTACATACTCTTTGCCCTTTGATGCCAAGGTATAGGCTTCGGCAGCAGTGACTCCTTTACTCAGCTCTCTAATGAATACGTAACAAAATTTAGCCGCTTGTGCAGCCATTGCCGCAGCAAAAACAAGCACAGCAACATGCACAGGTGAGGATTTCCCTACAAGCATCGCAGGGTGGTGGAACATCGAAGAAACACTGTTCATTGCAGTCGCGGCGAGGTGTGCGACGTAAGCAAGGATCAGAGCCCCTTCTGTGCCGTTCATCGGGTGGACGATGTGCAAAAGCTCATTGCGTGTTTCTTTGCCCGCCCTAGCCCAGAGGTATAAAAAGGTGCCGCCATAGCCGACGATGTCGGAAAGGCCTGCTGTATCCGAAAGAAATTGGACGATCTTGCCCACGACGATAGGAATCCCTACAGGAGGGAAGATGACAGCAAGAACAGGCCCTGCCCATGCTGGCAGAGCATGCCCCAAGCAGATGGTCATATTCGTTAGCTCTCTGCCTATGTTTTTGAACCATGCACCCAGCATATCGCTTGCAAGTCCCGCTGTGAAGACTTCAGTGGGAGAATTGTGTGTTTTAAAAATCTGCTTTATTCCTTGATTAAAATTTGCCGCCAACCTTTCAGGAGCTCTGTCGCGAAGCAACCCTTCTCCTGGTTTGTGGAGGCGTTCAATTAAGCTCTTGTCGCCAGAGATGGTGCCCAATACAGGCGGTTTGGCGTCTTTTATCGCTTTTTGTTGTGCGAGGCGATGGGTGTTGCGTTCCGCTTCGATCATCCCCATAGAGACGTTTTCAAAGCAGGTATTGAGATAATTAGCATAACTGCTGATTTTAACATCGGTATCTATTTTTTTGTTCCATTTATCGGCGTAAGAGTCCCTAGTCTCTACTGTTTTATTAGCCGGCTCGGTCCATTTGTCGACAAGGCCTTTTGTGATGGCATACATCTCTTCTGCTGTAGGTGGAGGTTTGATTTCATTAGTCATCTTCTGGATAAAGCTTGTCATCTGCATGTCCAGACACATTTGAAGGTCGTACTGCTGGCCTGATGTTGCATTGGGAATTTTGATGTTTTCTCTAAGCTTCTCCATCAGGTTGAAGGGATTAAGCCCCTCTGGCACGCCTTCGGTGTTGTGGACGCAGCGGCCATGTTCGCTCTCAGTATCCAGTTTAGCTTCTTCAAGCAGCGCTTGTTCGAGCGTCTTTATCGCTTGATCAAGCTCTTCTGTCTTTGCGGTTGAAGCGGCTTTTTTCTTGTCATAGTGTACCTCGTAGGCATCTTTGAGATCGCTTTTGATCTCAAAAAAGCGTGCCGTGAGCGTTCCCTTGGAGCGTGCTGTTGTCTCTGCCAGCTCCAGAGCTTGTCGCTTCAGCAGCCGGTATCCGGCAGGGCAGTCCATTGTCTTTGCGGCAACCACCTCGCAGCGGTCTTCCCACCGCTTGTATGCGTCATAGGGAGCCTTGACAAAACCTGTTACGAGCTTGCAGAGTGACGAACCAAACCCGACGAGGCCATTGATGAAGTTCCTGCCGTCGAGGAAAAGTAGCATACAGAGATTGCATGTTATTAAGTCTATTGCTCGACAAACAAGGTTATAAAATTCGACAGATAGGGCTCCAATACCGGTTTGGGCTAGCTCGGAGAGAGCATCGTCATGGCCCTTCATTGCTTTAGAGAGCCTAAAGAAGAAGTTGGCAACAGGGATTAGCTCAGCTATGTTAACTTTTTCTCCTTGAATTTTTTTTATGATGGCTGAGATAGGCAAGACGAGATTGAGGATTGCAAGTAAAAACTTGCCGATTTGTTTGAAAAAGCTTGCTCCAGCTTTTCCAGAAGCTTTTAGGTTAGAGATTGATTTTGCGAAAAACTTCGGTCCCCACGAGGTAGCGACAGGGTCGTTGGTAAGGCCTGCAATCCCTGTAGAAACCATGTCAAACTTGCCTGCATATTCTAGGACGTGCCTTTCATCGACACTACCGAGACGCATGTTGGGCCCCATCTTCTGTTCCACTCGATCGGCGATCGTTTCGTAGTAGGCGATCTTTTTGCCTAGCTGAGCCATGGGGTCGAGGCCAAGCTCTCTTTCTGCTACAAGAGCAGCAGAACGAGCGGCAGATGAAATGGGTTGTACAATATTCTCGCTGATGGTCTTTTTCGCCTGAGCAAGTCTATCGCCTTGCTGGGCTTCGGTGTCCGTTACTTCAGCCGCAGCTTTTTCCACTTTAGCCCTTGCTTCGTCGAGCTTACGAGTTTGCTCTGCTTCAGGAGAAAATACCTGGTTAAAAATCTGCTCGGCAATACGCGTAGCGTGTTGTTGGAGATCTTCGGATTCTTCTTTTGTTAGATCTTGGACATGTTGAAGAAACACCTTTCGTGTAGGGAGTTGTGATGGGGTTTGTTGAAGGCTGTTGAAAGCTTCCCGCACCTTTACCATTGCTCTTGTGTTAAAGGATGGAGGTGCTTTTTTTTGCGGTTCTGATGGGGTTCCAGGTTCGAGGCCATGCGTGCCGTCTGGGCCCCTTGCTATATCACCATCCATAAGAGCTTCCTCATTGTTTTTCCCTTTGTTGTATAGTCGAAACCTTTTTAAACCGCATCATTAAAGGAGCCGGAGAATCATCGCTTTTTCTTCAGGCCAAAGGCTTGCTCGAGCTTGCTAGTTTTGCAAAAAAAATCATATGTTTAAGAAGGAAATTTCTTTCTGCAGAAAAA
>JAFITR010000130.1 GCA_017116025.1 Simkania negevensis | reverse complement strand
CCGTTTATTAATCTGAGGGCATGCCTCGAGACAACAGCCACATGTCATACAGGTAGAGAGCTGGTACATGATCTTTTGCTTTTCAGGATCTATTTTCGGGCCAGGCCCTAAAGAAAAGGAGCCTGAGGTATCGATCCAGCCGTGCATTTTTTTGAGGTCATCAAACATACGCGTTCTATCGATGACGAGATCACGGATAAGGGGGAACTTACTGAACGGTGCTATTATGATGTTGTTTGATTTCGTCTCTTTGATGATTGGCTCTATGAGAGCGATACACGCTTGGCACGGAGTACCATTGATGAGCATTGAACAAGAGCCGCATACCTCCTCCAAACAACCATCTTCCCATACGACAGGGGTAACACGCTCGCCTCTTCTGTTTACAGGGTTTTTCCGTATCTCCATGAGGCAAGAGATGACATTAGCAGAAGGGTGTAGGGGCAGCTCAAACTCCTCCCAGTACTGTTTTTTTGATACGCCGCGCAAGATTTTAAGGACAACAGTCTGCTCCATCCCTTTCTCCTTATGCACAATTGTTATCGTACCACTAGTGGTAAATGATGACGCCTTCGTTATACAGGCAGTTGAATGTTTGCCGGAATATTTTTTAACGTAGGCTGCACCTTTTTCGCTTTGGTATAGTCGCGCATTATCGGTTTAATATGACGTACATCAACAGTTTCGTATGTGATATCAGGCTCGTCTTTTTGGGAGTGGTAGGTAGCGATTGTTGTCTTGAGCCAGTTTTCATCGTCGCGCTGAGGGAACTCCGGCTTGTAGTGCGAACCGCGAAACTCGTTGCGTAACAAAGCACCTTTGGTGATGACAAGAGCAAGCTCAATCATCCCGTCGAACTGATTAGCAAAAACGTAGGACTGATTTACCAGCTCTCCCTTGTCGTCTAGAGAGATGTTTTTGTACCTTTCTCGTACCTCTTTGATCTTGTTGACCGCTCTGGTAAGGCCGTCATTGTCACGTTTAACCGTCACTTCACGCAACATAACATCAGAGAGCTCCTCATGCAACACGTAGACATTCTCGCTCCCACTGCGTCTCATCAGCTCGCCTTTGAACCGTTCTTCTTGATCTAAAGCATTTTTGTAAACAGCGTCGGGTGTGGGAGTGTGCTCTTCATCATGGAGCGCCTCCAAATAGCGAGGGATTTCAACACCGGAGACGAGTCCTGAGAAGATGCATGAGAGGAGGGAGTTTGCTCCGAGTCGATTAGCTCCGTGGTATTGATAGTCCGATTCGCCGGCGTTAAAACATCCTCTGATATTTGTCATCTGTCGAAAGCGCTCGTCCCTGTTGTGATCATCAGCAGCAGGCCAGTCTACCCACGTTCCCCCCATCGAATAGTGTACAGCAGGGAAGATTTTCATCGGATGTTCTCTGGGGTCTTCTCCTGTAAATTTACGATAGATATTGAGTACCGACGCCAATTTTTCGTGCTGCTCTTTAGAGAGGTGTGTAACATCAAGGTGTACCTGCATCTGGCCATCGACTCCCAATCCCTGTTCACAAATGCGTAACACTTCTCTAGCACCGATATCACGAGGGACGAGGTTACCAAAAGCGGGGTACATCTCTTCGAGAAAATACCATTTTTCTCCCGTCTTTCCACAGGGGATCGTTTTACCATCAGGGGCTTCGATGGTTTTCGTCGAATCTCCCCACACCCACATGCGCCCCCCTTCTCCTCTTACCGACTCGGAGATAAGGCGCAGCTTATCTGGACCAGGGATTGCCGTAGGGTGAATTTGGATAAATTCTCCGTTGGCATAACGCACTCCTTGCTTGAAGAGGCGTCCGTTAGCAGCACCTGTACAGAATGTGGAGTTTGTCGATTTTTTGAAGATCATCCCCGGCCCGCCAGTACAGAAGAGAACAGCATCGGCTTTGATCAGGTCGAGTTTAAGATTAAAGAGATCCATGACGACAATACCGCAGGCATGCCCTTTTTCATCGAGTACAAGGCGCATGAATTCACAGAACTCAAACTTCTCTACACGCCCAGCAACTTCCCAACGCCGAACCTGTTCATCGAGAGAATAGAGCAGCTGTTGCCCTGTAGAGGCTCCGCAGAACGCTGTTCTTTCGTATAGTGTACCGCCAAAACGTCGGAAATCGAGGAACCCTTCTGCCGTGCGGTTAAACGGACAACCGAAGCGGTCCATCATCTCAATGATCGCAGGGCCTGCTAGGCACATTTCAAGGACAGGAGGCTGGTTGGCGAGGAAGTCACCGCCTTTGATCGTATCGTAGGCATGGATGATGGGGCTATCTCCTTCACCTTTGATGTTAACAGCGACGTTGATCCCCCCCTGAGCACATACGGAGTGTGATCTTTTGACTTTGGTCACCGACACGAGTTTAACATGACACCCCTTCTCTGCCAGCTTCATCGCAGCAGCTAATCCTGCTAGTCCTCCTCCAACAACAACGACCTGTTTCATTTTATTATCCATCTTATCCTAACGATAAAGGTTGATCCACGACGTGCACCAGATAGTAACAAGTCCCAATAGAGCAAAGAGAACCATAAGCCCTCGACAACTCCATATAGCCCAATCTTGCGTGCGTGCGGTGAGGATTACTCCCCAGGAGATGAGAAATGTCCAAAGGCCGTTGAAAGCATGAAAAACAGCACTGAGAACAAAGAGTGTGTATAGGATCATCATTAAGGGGCTTTTAAAGACATCGCGTACGCGCAGAAGAAGGGCGGTGCCAAAAGTGGGAGCAACGGCGATGACCTGTGCAGCGTTGATAGGGCGTGCAGCAAGGGCATCAGCCCATTGGCGCAACTCCGCAACTTCCTGCTCTTCGACTGCGCTTTTTTGTGCCAAGAGGTCAAACTGTGTGCCACCTTTCCACTCATCTGATACCGCTCTTTGACTTTCTGCCCGCTTCTGCTCTTGCTTCACCATCGCACTATCGTATAGGAAAACACCGAGGCGTGGAGCTAGTGTGTAGAGCCCTGGGTCAAAACCGACACGCACAGCATAATACGCGGTATCGCCATGTTCGACAGCAATAGGCTTGTCATAGAAACGCATTTGGAAAACATGAAGAATAACACCGACAAGAAGAATCCACGCAGTGATCCTCTGCAGGGTGTATCCATGGTTACGAACATACTTGCCCATAGCAGGTTTTTTTTTGGAATAGCTACAGTTATTATGCTTTGCTGTCAAAGCATATTGAATCCCCCAAAGAGCGTGTAGAAGGAAGGGAAGGCCTAATACCGCAACCTCTACCACCTGAAGGTACGGCAGATCGTGAAGATGGTTAACAAGAGTGATAAACCACTTGCCATCGTCTCCAAAATAGAGCGCCGCTGTCGAGTTCGTCAAAAGGTGTTCCACAATAAAAATAACGAGCCACAGGCCAGCCAAAGATTGAATCCTTCGCCAAATAAACGGCCACGGCAAAGCAGGCGTCTTTGTCCTCATGTTCCCCCATCAAACCGACATAACACAAAGGCGCAGTGTAGGAATTCGGACAAGAAGAGTAAAGAAAAAAAGTAATTGCTCTCGGGGTACGGGAACCCCGTGACCAAAAAGCTATCGCGGTAGCGATGTTCGAGTTTGGCAGTTTTGGA
>JAFITR010000013.1 GCA_017116025.1 Simkania negevensis | reverse complement strand
AACTACAAAACCGACAAAAACGGACGGCGCTTCTGTTTTCCCTGCTGTCCTGTTTATTGTTATGTGTGAAACAGACGGGCAGCGGTTTGTTGGATAGCGTTTTTGGCAGAGGCAAAAGCTTCCTTGATGCGCACGAGGATCGATTTGGATGGGTTGGTTTGTTCTTCGAAGAACTCTTTGAGATAAGCGATGCGTGTTGTGTACCAGGGGTGTTCAAAGTCGAGTAGGTTATTACCCGCAGGAGTAATGGTTAATTTTGTATAGAGGGAAGCCTTTTGGTCTTCTCGTAATCGTCGATGGTAGGTGAGGCTTGATGTGAAGTTGAGGATGCCTCCGATGGCGGCTTTTGTTACTTTGGCGCTTGTTAGGTCTGCCTCTTTTTCTTGCATACGTGAATAGGTGTAGACGATGATGTATTTGAGCAAGAAATAGATGATGGCAGCAAGTGCTAAAGTCGAGGCAATGGTTACTGCGATTAAAGCAAGGATGGCTGCAGGAGCTATTAGTGTAGCAATGAATGGTATAAAGAAAATGGCGTATATAGCTGTGAGCTCTGCTACAACGATGCTGGCAATGATACATGCGTTTTTTAGAGTAACGTATTTTGCTCCGTGCCTATGTTTGAGGTGTGCAACTTCGTGGCCGAGTGTAAAGAGAGTCATGTGATCAAACGAAGTGGTTTTGGCCATTTTGCTTTTCATAGCGATTGGATAGCTAAAGAGAGAACCCGGTTGCTTTTTGTCTGAGGAGGGGGGCTTCCAACCGATAACATCTTCTATGACGCCGCAGCAGCGTTGGCTGAATGTGTCATAGGTATCGTTGTCTTGTACGGACATTTGTTCATCTGCAAAATCTTTTTTCTTGAAGAGCATCCCAACAGGAACGATGATTGTGCCATCTTGTTCCGATTGCGACGTGCTGCAGGCCATGGCAGAAGAGTATGGATCAGCGGCGACGGCTACTTTGATCTTCCTTTTGGCGTCGAGAATGTCCATCTTTGTGGCGATGTCATGAACCCTCTCCTCTAATACTTTTAACCGCACTCGGCCCTCGTCCGTCAGTTGCTCAGGGTCAAAGATGAGGGGAGTTTCTTCTGGTTGGGCAGTATTCTCTTGTTTTTGGATAAGAGCGGGGAGGGTTTTGATGAAGATGCCACTGACCGCTTGCCAGATACGGAGAGCAAGCGAGTAGATCGTATGCCAGGCTTTAGAAAATAAAGAGATTGTAGAAGCTGATTCGTAGTGTGCTAAATATAAAGGATGTGTGTCTGAAATGGCTGCAGTGACCATGTTGCTGCCTGGGTCATTCGTAAATAAAAGTAGTATACAACTTTTTCAACAAAGATTCACTAAAGAACTTTGTCCTCTGGTAGAGCAGGCTCGAGAGAGGGTTGTTGTGTGACGTAGTTTTCTACTTGTTTGGATGAGGGTTGATCTAGGGCGATTCCTCCTAGTCCCATAAAGGCAAGGGAGATGAGTCCTGTCATGATGAAGGTGATACCCATACCGTTGAGTCCCCGGGGGATATGAGAATAGGTGAGTTTTTCTCTGATGGAGGCGATGAGAGCGATAGCGAGCCACCATCCGATTCCTGAAGCGAAGATGTATACGAAGTTGGGTATGAAGGGGAGATCTTTTGTTGCGGAGAAGAGGCTGATACCGAGGATAGCGCAGTTTACGGTGATGAGTGGCAGGTATGAACCGAGTGCTACGTATAGTGCGGGGGAGAATTTTTCGATCATGATTTCGAGCACTTGAACAAAGGCGGCGATTACGGAGATAAAGATGATGAATTCGAGGAAGCCGAGATTGAGGGCAGCGCCGTCGACACCGATGAATGAGAGCCACGAGAGTGCTCCTACGCCGGTGATGAAAGTATGTACGCACCAGTTGAGTAGCCCTGAGCATGTGACGACGAAGACGACAGCGATGCCAAGGCCGTTAGCTGTTTTTAACGTCGCTGAACATGCGAGGTATGTGCACATTCCTAGGAATGTGGCGAGCAGAATATTTTGTACGAAGATGGCTTGTATGAGTATGCCTAGGAGGTTGATAACGGTATAAGGGCCCATCAACATGGTATTGTCTCTCTTTTATGACTCTGGCAGGTCTTTTCTTGATAGGTTAGCAATCCAGATGAAGAATCCGAGTAGGAAGAAGGCAGCGGGAGCGAGTACCATGATATTGAAGTTTTGGTAGGCGTTGGGGTGTTCTGCTGTGGCGTACCATGTTAGTGGGATGATGCGGAATCCGAGTAGTGTACCGAAGCCGAAGAGTTCTCTGATGATACCGACGATGAGCAGGACGTATGCGTATCCGAGCCCTGCGGCGAATCCGTCGAGGAATGCGGGTATTGGTGGTACATTCCTGGCCATGCTTTCACACCTTCCCATGACGATGCAGTTGGTGATGATGAGTCCGACGAAGACGGAGAGCGTTTTTGACATCTCGAAGAAGAATGCTTGTAGGAACTGGTCGACGAGGATGACGAAGGTGGAGATAACGGCGAGCTGTGTGATCATCCGCACGTTGTTGGGTGTCCAGCGTCGTAATAGTGAGACGAAGAATGATGATGCTCCTGTGACGAACGATACGGCGATGCCCATGGTGAGGGAGACTTGTATGCTTGTTGTTACAGCGAGGGCGGAGCATATTCCTAGTATGGCAATGAGGATTTGGTTGTCGCGCCATAGGGGGTTGGTAAAGTAGCTTTTGAGGGGGACGGATTTTTCTGCCATGTTGCCTCTATGCTCCTTTTACGTTTGTGATGGGGAGGTTATTCGCTTGGCGGAATTTGATGAAGAAGTTGCGGTATGGTGTGAGGGAGTCTTTATATGCTGCCGTTACGCCGTTGCCTGTGAGTGTAGCGCCGGAGATGCCGTCGACAGCGCTTTTTGCTTTGGGCTTATCCCCATAGACTTCGATGACCTTGCCTTTGACAACGGTGATCCCTAGTGGGGCGGTTTTAAAGTCGGTGATGTCTTGATTGTCGGGCTGAAAAATGAGTTTCCCTGGAAATTGTCCTTGCCACTCTGGTGCGCTGATGATGGCGCCAAGGCCGGGAGTCTCGATGTGTTTGTACCATGTTGTGCCGACGACGGTATCGCAGTTTTTGTCGATAGCGAGGTATCCGTAGATGGGCCCCCAGAGTCCATTGCCTGCGACGGGGAGGAGGAATCCGGCAGGTTGAGCTTGGGCGGCTTCTTCTTTGGAGACGTTGGGCTCGATGAAATAGATGAGTTTAAAGGGCAGGTTTGCATAGCCTGTTTTGCTGTTGTCGGCGATGTATTTCTTTAGGTCGAGGCCTTTTGCTTCAAAGGTGTAGCTGTTGCCTTGGCTGTCAACGAGCATGGGACGCATGCGCAGCTGTGATAGAGCAGCGATATCTGCTTCTGTTGCTTGAGCCTCTTCGGCAGAAGGGACGGCGATGAGCAGCCCCTTCTCTTCGTTGTATTTGGCGGGGACAAAAGCTTTCTTCGCTGCCGCTAGGGCGATATCGGCGATACCTTGGGCGGGCAGGACGAAATAGCCTTGTGGATTGTAAATCGCTGCTGCTGCAAGCATCTGTTTGCTTTCGTCAACGGCACGCGCTCTTTCTTGGAAGGGCCTTAATAAGATGGCGAGTGTTGATAGGATGAGCGCGCAGACAAAACAGAGGACGACCATGAAGAGGATGACTTGTACGTTGGTGACCTGCTTATCTTGCTTTGACACGGCGCAATCTCCTGTAGTTTCTTACTGCGTAGAAGTCGAGTAGTGGAGCAAAGACGTTACCAAAGAGGATGGCTAACATGACGCCTTCTGGAAAGGCGGGGTTGATGGTACGTATGACGATGACGAGGGCGCCGATGAATAGGCCATAGATCCATCTGGCGCCTTTCATCCCTGGTGAAGAAACAGGGTCAGTGATCATAAAGACGAGGCCGAAGGCGAGGCCTCCGAGGAGGAGGTGTTTGTAGGCGGGGAAGGCAAATTTTGCTGGGTTCCACGCCCCCTGGTCGATGCCAAGGGTTTTAGCTCCTAGTTCGAACAGGTAGGCGGTGATGAGAGCGCCGAGGCCCATGGCGACCATATTACGCCAGGATCCTATGCCGACGAGTATGAGGAAGATAGCGCCGAGGAGGCATGCGACGAACGATGTCTCTCCCATAGAGCCGAGCTGGTTGCCGAAAAAGAAGGTCCAGTCACCGTCGTGTCCGATGCCGTAGTTGAGTGAAGAGAAGTCGGATGCTGCCTGATAGTTTTCAGCGCCAAGGCCTAGACCTCCATCGGTGATGGGGGCGGTGACAAAGCTTTTCATCTGGTCGGGGGTGAGGGCGCCGAGCTGAGCGTTGCTGCTTTGAAGGTGGTCCCACTGGTCGAAATGACGTTGGATGGTGTCGTAGGTGCCGACCTTGTTCTGTAGCGTGTTGGTGGCGATCGCATCGATGTGGACGCGTTTGATCTCTGGAGTGATATTGAGAGTGCCCAAAGGTGTTGCTTGCGTTACGCCATCGAGACCGAGGGCTTCTGCTTGTTGGTTCATCTTGTTGACGCTGACGGAGGCAATGGTATTGTTGGTCCCAGCCCAGACGTTACCCGTTTGTGTTGAAGGAAAGGAAAAATAGAGGAAGGCACGGCATGTTAGTGCAGGGTTGAGAATGTTCATCCCCGTTCCTCCAAAAAGCTCTTTGCCGATGACAACGCCGAAGGATACGCCGATGGCAACGATCCAGTAGGGTGTTGTCGAAGGGAGGATGAGGGGATAAAGGATGCCTGTGACTAAAAAACCTTCGTTGATCTCATGTTTACGTATG
Organism: Simkania negevensis; assembly: GCA_017116025.1. Classification (GTDB taxonomy): domain Bacteria; phylum Chlamydiota; class Chlamydiia; order Chlamydiales; family JAFITR01; genus JAFITR01. Next base: position 12,989 of record JAFITR010000013.1, on the reverse strand, counting down.
CAGGCGAAAATTCCTTCCCATATCCCTCCGACGATGTAGGAGATGAGGACGACGGGTAGGAAGGCTTTGAGCCCTTCGGCGATGATGGTAAGCCAGCGCATGTCGCTGAAGGCGAAGGTAAAGTAGCTGGAAAAAGAAGTTGATGCTTTGAGATATTCTCGCATAAACGAGAGGTTGCCGCTGGTGTATACGATGTTCTGCAGGCCTGTATTCCATATTGACCATATGATGCAGGGGAGCAGGGCGACAACGACGAGAATCATCCACCTTTTGAGATCGACAGTGTCGCGCACGTGTGGAGCAGTTCTGGTGCTACATGCAGCTTCGTAGAAAAAGGTGTCTCCCGCAGAGACAAGAGGGCGCAATTTGTGGAGCGGTTTCCCCTTGCTGACGAGGGAAAGCTGGGCGTCGAGAAGTTTTCGTAGCATCTTCGTGAACCTTGTGTCCTAAAAATATGCAAAAGACAATCTACCGGACAGTATCACCTTTTACGATCCAGTTCAAAGAAAAAAGGGGTGATGGAAGGGTGTTGTTGCGTAATTCACCACTGAGATCAGTGGTGAATTGCGCAACAGAGCCCATTTTTGTTATTTCATCTCATGGACCTCATCTTCACTTACGGATCTCTGTGGCTCCGTGGTTATTTATGCAACAACGCCAACATTTCCATATTGTTTGCAAAAAAACTATTTTACAGATTTGTGGTTAGTTCTTATAATTAAATTATATATGCGGATGATCCGTTTTGTATATATCTATACGCTTTCTTTAAAAAATGGTATTTACATGAAATCAGAAGCTCTATCTCAACCGTTTGATTTTTCGCAAAAGGGAATAGATTATCTTGAATTTGACATTAAAAATCAGCCGCTTAGAATTTTAGCAAAACCTATTGCACGTGTTGCATACGTCGGTAATACGTTGTTACGCAATTTGGCAAAGGTGATAGAAAATGTTGCAATGGTAGCCTTTAATTTTTTCGCTTTGGCCTTTACACGTGGCAAGTCAATAGGCGATCTATGGCATGCGATGAAAGAAGTGTGCAAAGGTACGGGTACGATTCTGATTGCCGTCGCTTTTCTTGTTTATCGTCCAGATACGCGTACAAAAGCAAAGCCTGAGGGAGAGAACCCTTCCGGTCCTGCAGATACGCATGAAACAAAGGAAGAGCTATCTCGGCTAATTCCCGGAATAAATGTATCTACAGAGACAGATCTATCTAGACAGGCGGACTCCTCTACACAGGCGGGTCTTCCTGCACAGGAGGAGGCCTCTACAAAGGCGGACGCCTTTACACAGGAGCAGGTCTCTACAAAGGCGGTAGCTTTTACACAAGCGAGTCTTCCTACACAGGTGCCGGTCTCTACACAGGCGGACGCCTTGATAGAGACGGGAGAGGCCTCTACACAGGTGTCTGAAGAGGGGTTTGCTGTGCGTACCTCAGAGGCCGAAGATGTGGATGAGTCGGAAGAAGAATCGGCTTTCGATATGAATCTTACGGAGAGCGCTCTTAGAGATCTTCCTCACACAGAAAAGCAACGTTACTATTGCCACTACGTCAAAGGCCTATTGCATTGTTCCTCTTCGATTAAAGAAGAATTGTTGAAGCATGTTAACGCTGTTGCTCAAATAGGCAGTGAGCCGATCGTTTACGAGGAAGCGGTAAAAGCTTTACGCAAATGCATGATTGCTCATACGGGGAGGTTTGGTTCTAACGGAGTAGAAGAGAAGATCAAGAAAACGATAGGTCGTTTCATCACTCTATTTGGAGAGGAGAGAGATGAATTACAGAAGATGCGTCATGCACAGTATATTGTTGACTCTGGTAAATTTGCGTTTCGCAAGGCGAATGAAACCTGTTCAGTGCAAGAATATCTAGACTACTTCCTTCGCTTCCCTGTTGGTTTGAAATATGCAGAGGTAGAGAGCAATCTCATTCTTCTCGAAGATCGTCCAGAAGAAGGAGAAGAAGAAAGAGCGTCACTTGGCCAGGTGCGTACAGCAATGAGGGGCGTGCTTGTTGAGGAACTTAGAACGGGTTCCCATCAAACATCGACTCTACTAAAAACGAGCCAACCGCCAACAGCAAAAGAATTAAAGGATAATTATTCCACAAACAATGAACGTCTTCGCCTCGATGCAAGGAAGGAATCTCTACAACGACAAAGGGAGCGACTAGAGAAAGAAAATGTTGCGCCAGAGGAATTTGTGTTTCATCTTTTGGTTCGAGAGGAGGAGTGTATTGAACGAGCCAGAGAGTCTTGTGAAAAGAATAATAGACTTTATGCACGAGCGGAAGGGTTTCTTGCTGCCGGCCATCAGCTCATTGCAGGAACGCGTCAAAAGTCATTTAACCTCTTTTGCCGCCATGTTGCTATTTTGTTGGGAACAATTGCAAAGAGCTGTCCGGATCTGTCAAAACGTTATAAGGAGCTAGAAAAGAGAATTGTATCGTTAAAAAATGAATCGATTGATGACGACAAATTTTGTGAAAACCTGTGCGAATTCGAAAAGGATTTTCTCCTTTTAGAACAAGAGTGGATTCAGCAGGACGAGATTCCAAACCGCTGCGAATACCTTTCCAGGCATGGTGAGATGGTTGAAGAGCTAGGTTTCTTGAACGTTCAGCTTTCCAAGACCAAAGCAGAAGGAGAGCCATGGTTAAGCTTGAACAAGATGTTTCCAGGCAGACAGATCATGACCGACTACATAGAGGCTTATACCAAAGAACTTGCTCTTCTAGCGATGGAAAAACATTCCGACTGTCAATTTCTCTTGAGGGTAGCAGCTAGCGATGTACGCTCTAAAGATAGAAAAGAGAAGCCTTTTCTTCTGCAAAAGGCCGTGCAGCTGCGTGCTGATGCAAAACAATGTCGAGAAGAAGCAGATCGGGATCAAAGCAGGGATGGTACGGTAAAACGTCGTCTGTTGGCAACAGCGAACAAGTTAGAGGTTCAGGCTGAACAGATTGAAAAAGATACGGTCAATTTACAGTTGCAGCAAGAAGCGCAGGAGACCGTTGCACTATTGCAAAGGGAAAACGTTGCTCTTCTCTCTCGTGCTGTTGAAACACTCCAAGCCTTTGTTTATGGGGCTGCTGAAGGAGTAGACATTGAATTCAGAGAAAAAGAATCTGCTGCGATTGACCTCGATGCGGTCAGTAAACAATTCAGAACTTCTAGCGTTATACAAGAGTGGCAAAAAAAGTTGGAGCAGCGTTGGCTCAACAGTTTAACACTGCACGACTACGCATTTTTCCCCTCCGTTCCTAAAAAGAAACAGCAGCAATTGATGACGCAACATTTTCGCGAATGGATCTATCATAACACCGGCGTCGAATGCTACTTGTTTATCAATCCCCTTGCTGTCGAAGAAGTTCTCAATACTGCAGAAAAAGAACGCGTGGCCCAGGGAGAAAAAGGTGAGTACATTGTAGGTAAGATAGAGCAAACAGAACGTCTGAGGGCAATACGTGAGGTGATTGCTGCACGCGGAGAGGCAGAAAGTTCTGACAGCTCTTCAACCTCTGCTGTTGGTTTTGAACACGATCTGTTGCAAACAAAGACAGCACGCCAAGAACAATTCGCTCCTCTACCCGCTATACGATACGTCACTGAAGATGAAAATGGAGCAGCAGTAGCAAGCAATCTGCTTGATGTTTTGCACAACTACTCCACCGACGGCGACATTGGTGAGCTCTCTGACTGGCTTATTCAATTCACAAGTCGTGCAAAAGAAGAAGAATTTCAACACCACAGGCTGCGCGTTCTTGCTGTATGCAAAAAAATATTTTCTCTGTCCATCGAGCACGATATTCCCGTTTCGAAAAAAGTTTCGGATATTTTTTTCCGATGCTATCAATCGAAAAAAGAAAACGAGTCGCTTTCCCACTTCGATTTTGACCTTCTCGACAGTGGAAGCAAAAGAGAGCTGCTCTTTGGCACACTCACTATCGCCCTCGCGGGAAAACGAGGTGACGACCTTGCACAAGCAGGTGATGTACGCAACTTTCTTGTACAATTTTATCATCTTGCTTTTCCTGCATTGGGGGAGTCAGAACGTCTCTTTTTAAAAGGTAAGTTGGAAGGGATAAGAATCTTAGGGGCCGGCGAGGGGGCGTGGAGCGCTGGTTGCTTTAGAGAGATAGGCAGCGCTCTTCAGGATTCGCCCTTTATCGGTTTAGAGGGTGTGGAAGATAGTGTTGCACAAAAATCTTATCAACAAATCCCTGCAAGAGAGCGTCACTCTGTCAAAAGAAGCGATATCGACTTTGTCCGTAGCCGTGCAGGAGAAGAACTACTTATCCATGAACTCATTCCATTCTTAGAAGCGATTTCACTGCCGATGTTGCGTTTCCCACAAGAGCGTCAAAAATGGGCTCGCGCCATCGACTCCGCTCTTGCTACCGAAGCAAACGCTAGTTCAGAAAGAGGGAAAGTAATAAAACAATTGGCGAGTTATGTTGAGGAACAATCCAAACAGGAAAATGCGAGCAATTCTCCTTTAGCCGATGACCACCTTGCGACTCCTCTTTCGATCTTCTTCAGAGAGCGTATCCTTGCTGATCCATATATAGATATAAATGGAGAGATGTTTAGGCGTCACGACCAAGCCATTAAAGAGTTCAATGAAAAGCTTTTGCAATCAAAAGAGATCAACCATGTCCTTCTTGGAACATCTAGAGAGATCGTACGCATTACAAACAAGATAGAGAACGCAGCAAAAAGAAATGTTGACCCACCCTTTTCTTTAGAAGAATTTGCTGCCTTACTGCGATATAAAGCCGCTTATCAGGATATTCAATTCCGTTTTTTTACAGGACAACGTGAGATTCGTGGCTATCTGAAAGAGGCTGTTCAGGAAGCGGGCGTCACCATGTTATTGTCAGCTCCTCGAATGGAGTCTGCCATAGCAAACTCAGATTTAGCAAAAAAGATCGTAAAATTTTTGTGCCCTTCTATTTCTGAAGAGGAACGTATTAAACGGTCTAAGCAGTGGGGAGATTATTGCAACAACATCTTCGACGGTACCCTCAAAGAGGGTGGCGAGCTGACAATGGTCAAAGATTTGCGCGGATTTTACGAACTCGGACGTGGCTTCACTATCGATGCCGTATACGGTACCGTCTATAACAGGGGCCAGCAACGGCTGCAGCTCTCGTCGAGCCTCAAAAATCATCCTGATGTGCGCCTACTCGGTATCGATAATTTTTCCTATTCACGCGATGCAAACGACGCTTTTTGCTATTTCACCAATGATGAGAAAGGCGAGCCTATCGTCCAAGTCAAAATTTTTGCAGTCGATGACAAAGTCATTATCCAAAAAAATCTTCCTACAAAGTTTGATGGCAGCGGATCTATTTTGCTTCAATACGTCTCTAAAGACCAAATGGCAAATCTACCCCGTAGTATTACAGCGCGGATGGGTATTGAGACATTTTGGCGTGACGACAAAGGGAAATTCTACGGGTTCGATCACGATGGTATTTTGCAAACAATCTTCGAACGAGATGGAGAGAGTTTTTTAGTTGGCGTTAAAGACAAAGGGAAATTCACCCCAACGTTCGACTTAGGAAAACCTCCTGCCCCCTCTCTGCTTGCTTGTTTCGACTCAGAGGATATTTTGCAAAGTGAGGATGGCGACAGCTTTTTCGTGCCAGGGTGTGGTTTGACGTTACATAAAAAGGATGGAGCATGGATGTGCACAGCACCTTTCTTTGTCGGAGAACGAGAGCTCGATAGACAAGTCACAGATCTCCTTGCTATAAAGAAAAACGACGCAGAACAAGCTCTAAAAGAGCTCGAACAAAAACACAAAAAAATATGTGATGATCTCAATAAAGTTGATGAAGCGCTCAAGGAACAATACTCTGGAGGGAAAACGCTTTTACATCTCAAGGCAGAAAAGAAGGAGTTGGAAGCCAAAAGGGACGCATGTGTTGTTGAAGAGCGTCAAATTCGTGGTGGGCAGTATATCGTTACCGTACCGAGTGAAGCACATAAAACAATAGCAGTCCCTGTCGATCAACGCATCGCTGAGCTCATGGGTAAAAGTGGTCAATACTGCAAACAGCTTCGTCTTCAGCCAGATAGGCTAGAAAGTTTTTTTAGAGATAGAACATTTGAAAGAGGCGATGAAACGACTGCATCTCTTTTTGAGACCACAAAATATTTCTATATCCAATCTTCTAACGATCTAAACAAGGCATATGGAAAATGGTGCCAAGCTGTTGACGATGGAGTTTCACTCCAAGAGCAACAAGATATCCTTGCAGAATGTCAAGAGATCGAGAGTATCCGTGAAGCAATACGTCTGTTGTACGAGGAGTTATGCAACGAGCCTCTTGATGAAGTCCTTTTTTCCCAGATGGGAGAGCATATCTATGCCAAAGATTTGTCGGGGAGCCTCCTCCTTGCTGCATGTGTGACCGACCCAGGGCAGCGTGTTGACGTGCTTGAACAGCTCGCCAGCCACTCTGCAGGCTCCCTCAGTGATAAGCAGCTAGCTCTCTTAACACAGGCAAAAACAACGCTACGGACGGAAATAGAAACTGTTGATCCACTGGCTGCGGAAGCTGTTCAACTCTACAATTACCTCTGCTTTGTCGAAGTACAGCACTATCAACTTCTTACCAAGAATTTTGCGCATTCGCCTCTCTCTGACCGTATGGAGCAGTTCAAGAAGATTTTGGGCGAGCTTGAGAATGCACAGGCAACTGTCCAGGACGCAAGCAGATATTTTTCCAGAGATTTGCCTCCTGCTCCTTCTGTACAAGAGATGTGGAAGAAGGTCTCCTCACTTTTTCAAAATGATGTATATGCTCCAATATGCGGAAAGTATCAACTGCCCGCTGAAGCAGCGTATATTCTTCCACTGACCAGTGGCAAAACAGCTGTACGTCGTGCCTATGTTCATTTGGGAGGCGAAAGTTTGCTCGAGCGTTTGGCTTTGCAAGAAGAAATTCAGGTAACACCTAAAGACCTTAGTGAGACGGCGGCTGGAGGATATCAAACGGCACAGAGGGAGATAGCCGGAAGCTTCAGGCGCAGCGGTAGTTCAGGCCAAGTAGCGGGTTTTTTGCTTGAAGAGTTTGGCCTTTTCAATCAATCAAACTTGATTGAACTTTTCTCCATACCACAATCAAAGCCTGGGGAGGCTGCATCGCGAGGTGCTTTTGGCTGCACCGAGCGCGACATCGAGACTCTTTTCAAGGTGATGATGGAGGGGGAAAAGCCTCCTTGGATCACTGTTGAATCTGACCTCCTACTTACTTTTTACTACTCTGTGAACCCAGCACTTAACCCCTTCACCTTCTTTAACCCTGAGCCGCTTCGCGCCGCTCTTGCCGATAAAGCGTACACCGAAGAGCAGCTTACTGCTATCACAGAACGCATACAAAACTTCCTCGCTCGTGCTCAGCACGCACGCTGCCACTACACTCTGGAGGGCGACGAGAAGAGAGCCTCTGTTGAGGCGAGGATCGAGAGTGCCATCGAAAAGCATGCGCTCGAATTCCGTGCAGCAGAAGATTGGATGCACGCCAATCTAGGAGACCATTGCGAAGTAGGGCTCAAAGAGATGCGCTATGCTATCTTAACAGAAGACTATAGCAAACTCAAACCGATCATTCTAGGTCAACACCGCGATAAAATTACCTCTCTACTGAGTTATAAAAACGCCAGAGAGCAGCACGAGGACGACAAAAAGCTACGCCAGCTCCTCCCGAAGATCACACAAGAAGAAATCCAACAACTACGTCGAGACCTCAGAGGTGGAAAGGTAGAGCTCCTAAATCGCCTTATCCTCAACCAGCACATTCCAAGTTTACGCAATGCCTTCATTCGATACCTTTTCCATAGGACGGAATGGCACCACCTTAACAACGTCAAGAAGGCGGACTATTCTGGTGAGCGCAACAAAATTGAGCTTCTTGCCATGCGCCGTCACTACCCTGTCGACCTTATCGCCTCTGCCGGCTTGGATGAGGAGAAAAGAGAGGAGCAGCGCCGTCAGCTCGCATTCCTCCTCTTCGAAGAAAACATCGGCTTCCGATGTAATGCTCCACAGGTGCGGATGTTTCGCTCCTTTCTCCTCGACTCAAAAGATCCTGATGCGATCGATGCCGCACAGGCACGTATGGGATTTGGTAAGACCGCTCTCCTACCGATCATCGCTCTTGTCAAGCTAGCGAGGATGCGCGAAAGCGAGCAGAAAGGAGCTCTTCGCCCCGGGGAGAAAAAGATGGTACGCTACGTCGTGCCGCGCGCCGTTCTCGAAGATAACACTTATGCCTTTGATCAGCGCTTGGAAAATATCCTTGGCGTACATGTCGTTAAAGACACAGAGTTTCAACGCTACCAAATCGATCCCAAACACCCTCTTGAATCGTTAAAGCTGATACAAAGTGACCTTGATGCGCGTAAAGCGTTCTATGAAAAGGTGCGCAATGAAGGGCATCTCCTCATCCAATGGCCCGAAATCCGTAACAGTATCGAGTCGCAAGAAGACGACTTCCGCAATCTGCTGATGGACAACAGCTTCGATGAAAATGTTGTAGGCGCCCTTGTACGTTGTTTACATACCTTAGGTACAATACGTGGGATGCCGACATCGACAGTGTTTGACGAGCTCGATGATACACAAGATGAGAAGTCACGAGAGGTCAATTATACCCAGGGAAAAAGGGAATCCACCGACCCTGTTGCGATCGACCCCATGCTCATCATCATCGCCCATCTCAATCAAGGCAAATACGACCCCAAAAAACCTGAATGTTTCATCCAAGGTGTGTTAAAACATTTTGATTTTGTAATAGGAGAAGACGATCCGTTTATCAGTAGACTTCTCGATGAAAAAAAATTGATTCCTGACAACGTCAACGACGCATTTGTCAGACACCCTAAGGGAGAAAAGCTAAAAGCCGCCTCTTTTCTTTTGCGTGCTCTTTTCAGCGACGCGAGCATGCTTTCTATGGTTAAAGAGAAGCAGCCAAACACACATTTTGGTGTGCGCTTTGAGGAAAGAGGGGGGAAGCGCCACTATTTTTTCGATCAGCCATCCAATTCCAGCTCTCTTATCGCCGTACCATACGAGGGGACCAACACCCCAAAAGGTGCCTCTGTCTACGATAACACGGAAGTTGCTTCGTTCGCCACACTGCGCTACTACCTCTCTAACGAGACAGGGTTCGAAAAAGACCCACATCTTGATTTCCTCATTGAGCAGACCAAGAAAGGTAAGATCTCTGCTGGGGACCGGCTAAAAGCTATGGCTGACATGCTTGACCAAGAAGAACTACGGAAAGCAAAGGATCGTTTCTACAACGACTTTATGGTCTCCCCTACACAAGAGTTTCGAGAATTTTTCGGTGCTGCCGTCGTCGCTACACAGATACGCTATGATACAGGACGCATCAGCAGCGACCGGTATGAGAGGGGATCGTCTGGAGACGATGTCATCGGATGTTCGGGGACGGTAGGAAGTACATCGTCCTACTTCAAAAGAGAATTTACCGACTCTGCTGCCGACGGCAAGATGAGTCTTGAAATCATGGGGCGTAGGGAAAATGCCGAAGTCAAACGGCTTGCTTCTCCAGAAAAAAAGAAGCCATACCTTGACGAGGTATTAGCAACCATTTTTGCGAATGCCAACAAAGATACACGCGCCATCACCGACGTTGCCGGTATGTGTAAAAGTCCCGAAGGCACGCCAGAAGCGGTCGTACGTGCCTTGTGGAACATGTTACGGGAAAACGAATTTTTTAAAGATGTTACAGGGATTGTCTACTACGGCAAGGACAACGTCAAACGTCTTTACCAAGGCCCTGAAAAAGATCCTATCCTATGTACAACAGCCATGGAACTCGAAGCACGTAAAGGGAAAAAGTTCTTCACTTTTTATGACCAGAAACACACGAGGGGTACTGACGTCAAACAAGCCTTTGAATCTCACGCACTGCTTACACTCGACAAAAACGTTGCCAACAGCGACGTTAAGCAGGCGATATTGCGCTTTAGAGACCTCGTCAGCAGAGAATCGGGGCAGAGCTTCTCTTTTGCCATGATGGATGATTTCTACACAGAAATACAAGGTGCGTTGGATAAAGACAGCTCTTACACGATAGAAGCAAAAGACGTTGCTATTTACTTAAGGAAGCAAGAGCGTGTTGCCGAGAAGAAAAATGCTTTAACGATCTTTAATAAAGAGATGAAAGCAATTGTTAAACAAGCTGCCAGTCATCTAGAACACTATGTCACAAGCAAGATCGACTTTAAGCAACTCAGAGCGGAACAATTGCGGGCATATACCGGCTTTCTACAAAGAAGAAATGAGATTGCTCAACTCGTTGATCCAGCCAAAACGACACTACATGAAAAATATGGTCATGCTATTGACGATATGGAAAGAGATCGTTTCATCGAACGAGAGCGTATGCAGATCACGGAGAATTTGCGTCGACTTTTCGAATGTGCCAAACAATTTGAACGAGGGATACAACCAGCGGGGGCAGCAGTAGCTGATGATCATTGGGAACGAACGGAACGATTCTATAGCGGCCAAGTCGAGGACTCTGTAGCACTTTTTAAACGTCGCTATCCAGCTAACGAGTGCGTACGTACACCGTCAAACACTGCTGACGGACAGTGTATCGCTGTTGCCCAAGCCCAAGCCCAAGCTCAAGCCGAAGCCCAGGCAAACACAATGGTCACAGCACTAATGGAAAAAGATGTTGAAGTACATGTAGACCTTGACTCTTCACCAAGGGTGCGGATGGTAGCGACACACCTCCCTGTTGACCTCTCTTTTTTACAAAACGTTACGCAGAAGACAGAGACAATTGACAGCTACGGCGCCACAAACAACCTTGTACACCCTGACTTACGCAATAAATTTCGCGTCAGCCCTCACCTAAGAGCGACAAAAAGCCTACGCACACGCTATTTTTTGGCCAATGCCGACAAAAGTTCCGTCGTACTCATCTCTGCCGAAGAAGCTGACAAATTTAAAAATCCTCTCTTTGCTGCTAACAGACAAAACTTTAGCCTTTTCGATGTCAATGATTACAATGCAAAAAGCGGAATGATACCAGCGATCGTCGGTAGTGATTGGAAAAACATTGACCGACACCTGGCTAACAACATGCGCGCAGTCATGCTCGGTATTAATGGCTGCCCCGACAAAAACGATCTAGGTAGGGTGGCCAGTTCCACAGATAAGGTCCGTAGCCTTATTAATGAGACGCAGTTATGCGACGTCACAATGGAGCAGCTGCTCCCACATCTCACAAGGAGAGGCGATACAGACATCGTGACCGTCGACAGCTTCGGTCTAAGCAAAAATTGTGTTATCGACCTTACGATTGCATCAACTGCATCGGCAGCAGCAGCGGAAGAAGACGCAGCAGTACTAGCAGCAGCCCCAGGCTCTTCTACTTCCAACGTCATCACGATCTCTGCAAGAGATACCGCAGGGAATTTAAGTACGATCCGTATTCCTACCAATAACCACGCCTTTAACGCCTTCCTTGTCGGTGGCGAAGTTGAGCATTGGGTGAACGATGGCACTCCTAGCGGCAAAGTAATATCTGTCCGGGTCTCCGGCGTGCTCAACCAGTCTCAATCAAAAAAATTCGCAGTACTTCAAACCCAACTCAAAGAGCACTTTGAGAGCCTCAAACTCAAATGGAAGGAGCTTGAAGCAAAAAAAGCAGAGCAAGAAAGAGATAAAAAAGAGATCCAAGATCAGATCGAAAGATTTTGTCAAGGACGCCTTTCATCTGTTTTTTTGACACAAGGTTTTCGGTCTGCTATCAACCATATGGAGGAGTTGAAGGATTGGGGTAATTGCTTGGATCTTGCTGAGCTGGAACATTTTGATCAAACAACAGACGAAATAGGTAAGTTCCAGGAAATCCCTGAGCAACAAGCAACAGAACTTGCGCGGCTGGCTGGTTCTGTTACGGAGGGAGAAGAAAAAATGATGGCGGATATTTTCTCTGCGGTGAAAGAGTTTCTCACAGCAGCTCCCGCTCAAGCCTCCGCTGAGAATGCGTCCGCAGCCTCTTCGGGAGATGTCAACACCAAGTTTATCGTTGACGAGGAGCGGAAGGAGAGGTTGAAAAATACCCAGGAGCTACTTAAGAGGGTAAGGACCTGTCTTGAGAGGAAGGACGGAGCCCTCGTTGGGGAAGCCGTGAACATATTAAAACAGCTAAAAGAAGACCTGATAATTTTAAGAGCTATTGTCGCGACAACAGTACATACTAAAAATCCTAAGAAGCTAGAAGCACAGGAGGGGAAGGGGCTCGCTAATTGGCAGGACCCCATACAGATATCGATCGGTAATGGAATGATAGCATCTGCTCGCTGTCAAGGGCGTGTTTGTAGACCGATGGGAGAATCTATCGACAGTATCGAACATCTTGTCGAGAGCGTTCAGCGACTTGCAGAAAAAATTGCCCCTACTGAAAAGAGAATTAAGGAACTGGAAGCAGAGATCGGTGCCATTGCAGGGTACTATAACGAGGCAGAAGGTGCTGTCGATATCGTAGATACGATCTTGGGGCAGGAGCAAAACCTCAGTCGTGCCCTTTTTGGCAGGGGGCTGCAGCTTGTGCCAAAAGATGCAAAGGGTGATCTTACACCAAGTGCTTTGTTCGATCTCATTAATTCTTCCGCATTATTGCGCATGAGAACAGGAGCTGTCGAAAGCCACGCGATGCATTTTGAAGGCAGAAGGCCCGAATACAACTTCACTGTCGATACTCTCGAGAGAACTCTCGAACGAGACACCGTACAGATGACAATAGCAGAGGCAACATCGTTAGAATCGAACATAGCCTTACGCAGGCAGATTAACAACCTCGCTAACCAGTTTGAACAACGCTCGAAAGAAGTTCTCCGTCGTTAAAAAAAATGAGTGACATAGTAGGTTGGACAAAAAGCGGGCCAAAGGCCCACTCGAGTTTGGCAGTTTTGTCAAAAAAATAA
>JAFITR010000129.1 GCA_017116025.1 Simkania negevensis | reverse complement strand
AAGAGAGAGGTAGTTCTTAATTGAATATTAATGTTTTTATGGTATGATCATTGTCATTGAATGAAGATATGGAGTATCAAGGAGAAAGATGGCTATACCACCTTCGGATAATCAACATGCTACACCATTAGACTGGGGCGCTCCCACATTTGCTGCAAAATGGGGACAATATGCGATAGGGCGAGGCCATGCTGCTTTGCGCGAGATGCGCTTTGGTCCGAATGGGGAGCACCGTAGGGTTGTCGAAGTACTCCAGGGACTGCTCTCTCCTGTTATTGCCGTGACCAGTGCTCTTGCTCAGCTGGCAACACGGGTCGCCATGGTGGTGGAAACTGTTTTAAAATCCATTGCTGCAGTCTGTTATACCATAGTGCGCCCTACCAAAGAAAATGGGTTACGTGCAAAAAAACTTCTTCTTGAGACGCTGCCCTTGCAAATATTTAACCTCTTCTTTGTCTCCTTATTTAGAGATTTCGGGATCGATATCCAACGCAATATGTTTCATTATGTAATCTCTTCTCAATGGAAGGGTTGCTCGCCCTCTTCTGCAGCTTATGAACGATTTGGAGAGGCTGCTCTATTGGGTATGCCTAGAGAAAAAATGATGGGGACTATGCGTATAGAGCTGATGAAGAGTTGTTACTGGGTGATGTCGGAAGAAGACAAAAACGAAGCAGATAAAGGGATGATGGAGGTGGGTGCTCGTGAATCGTTTAAGCATAGGTATAACTTTTTTGCGATCCCCAACCCATTCGCGTTGAATTATCGTTCACTCTCAGGTTTTGCGGTTAGCGTTGTGGCTATGGTTGCTAAGATGGCATTTCAATGGATGGTGCTCAATGTGCAAAACGCGGCTCAGAGAGAGCTTAAACGGGACATCATGGGCTGGACTAGCGCTCCCTTAGTATGGGAAGAAAATCAGCGTATAGAGACTCTATTACATACATAGAAGTGGGGCAACTATGCTCTTCGTATTCTCTTCGCGTTTATACTACCCTCTCTTAAACATTCAAAAGAGTTTAGCCTTGTTTAACGTAAGCTTTGATGATCTTTTGCTCTTTGACAGGTTTGTCCATCGCGCCTGTTGAGGCTTTGGAGATCTTCTCTACGACATCGTAACCTGCGACTACCTCACCAAAAATGGTGTGATGCATATTGAGCCAAGGCGTTGGTGTTGCGGTAATAAAAAATTGGCTGCCGTTTGTTCCCGGGCCAGAATTCGCCATTGCCAACATGCCCTTTTTGTCAAAAGTAACATCTTTGTCCACCTCGTCGTCAAAAGGCTTGCCCCATAGAGAATCTCCTCCAGAACCAGTCGCCGTCGGGTCTCCTCCTTGGATCATGAACTCTTCAATCACCCGGTGAAACGTTGTCCCATTATAATATCCCTTGTTGACAAGCCCAATGAAGTTCTCGCATGTTTTAGATGCTACATGGGGGAAAAGCTTCAACTCAATTATCCCTTGGTTAGTCTCAAATACGACCACAGAATTCTCCTTGCTACTTTCTTTTGCTGCCAAGAGAGGCATACACAAGATTAAAAACAGACCGATTAAAATAAGGCGATTCATCATACGTCAAAACTCCATTCATAAGATTGGTTTTAAAAACCAACAACCCCGAAGGGTTGTTGGAAAACAAAGGAGGAAAAAGGATGAACAGCAGCAGGAAAACCTGGCTGTTGTTGAGTTATGACGTGTGCGCTAGGAACTCGCAGACGACGGGTACGTTCACTTCAATAGGAAGAGGGATCTGGTCTGGCATAGGAACAGATTCCATCTTGCCTTCGCTCTTCTCGACGTTTACAGTAAGATATTCAGGGACGGCAGAAGATCCTTGTAGCGCGTTTTGAATCAAAGGCATCTTCCTGGATTTTTCTTTGATGCTGATTGCCATGCCCGGCTTCACTTGAAAAGAACGAATGTCAACTTTCTTGCCGTCAACAAGAATATGGCCGTGGGAGACAAGTTGGTGGGCAGCAAAAAGCGTGGGTGCTAGCTTGAGACGGTAGACGACAACATCGAGGCGACTTTCGAGCATGCGCAAAAAGTTCTCCACAGGAGCGCCTTTCTGTTGTACCGCTTTGCGATAATAGCCGAGAAGCTGCTTCTGTGTCAGCATCCCGTACGCTGCACGTAACTTTTGCTTCTCTTCAAGCTGCAGGCCGTAGTCGGATTTCTTAGGACGACGTGCTCCGTGAACCCCCGGAGGATTCTGCTTGTGCAGAAGAGGGTTGCGGGCACGGCCAAAAATGTTGACTCCAAAACGACGTGCAACTCGATTCTTAGGGTCTAGATAGCGAACCATAGTCTGTATACCTGATTTACGAAGATTCTTGTCATGCATGCCCTCTATATAGAACACGCGAAACCACTTACTTGATCAAGCAGGATAGCTCACCCATACCTTTTGTGACAACCTCAAAAATACGAGTGCGTTTTTCTCAAGAAGACGCTATACTGTTCCTTTAAAAAATGGTCCCTTATATGGATGCAGAACACCCATCTTATCTCGTCCTTGCCTATTACTGCTTGACTCCTATCGCCGACCCGGTAACTGAAGTAGAAAAGCATAATAAATTTTTTGACGGCCGCGATGTCGCTGGTAGAATCTATCTCTCCGAGGAGGGGATTAATGGCCAGATGAGTGGTTCTCATGCCGATGCCTGGGCCTACATGGACTGGTTGCATAGCGACGAACGCTTTGCATCGATGCCTTTTAAGCTCCATCCTTCTGACCAGAACGTTTTTGCCAAGATGAAGATAAAGACGCGCAAACAACTCGTCGCTTTAGATGCCAAGGTGGACCCTCGTAAGGGAGGTGAGCACGTCTCTCCAAAGCGTTGGAAAAAGATGGTTGAGGAGCTCAATAGCGGCTGTGAAAATCGTATCTTGCTTGACGTGCGCAATGACTACGAATGGAAGGTCGGCCATTTTCAAGGATCGTTCCTCCCCGAGTGCGCAACATTTCGCGAATTCCCTCGTTATGTCAAAGAGCTTAAGAAGCAATATGATCCGAAAAAAACAGAGGTGATGATGTGCTGCACCGGCGGTATCCGTTGCGAACTTTATTCTGCCCTGCTTAAAGACGAGGGTTTTGAAGAGGTTTATCAGCTCGATGGTGGCATCATTAACTATGGCTTACATGAAGGTAGTGCTTGTTGGGAAGGTAAGTTGTTTGTCTTTGATGACAGAATGGTCATCCCTATTAGTGACGATGAACATACCGTGATCACCAGCTGTAGCCAATGCCAGGCTCCATCAGATGACTACTACAACTGCGCCAATATGGACTGCAACGCCCTTTTCGTCTGCTGCAAAAGCTGTCTAGACGACTATCACGGCTGCTGTGAACAAGCGTGCAGACAGGCAGCACGTGTGCGACCATTGGCAGAACAAGATCCGCACAAACCATTCCGTAAGTGGTACCACTACTTCAAAGAGTAGGGGGAAAAGGGGCAAGGGACAGCCAGGGACAAAAGGGACAGCAGAGACGGCAGGGACAGCAGAAGTGCTATCCTTTTTTGTGGTTTTGTTTGGCAGTTTTGGCAAGAAATTGTTTTGTTTTATCCTGGAGGGGCGGACGCGAGATAGCCCCGGGTTGGAGGGTGAAAT
>JAFITR010000128.1 GCA_017116025.1 Simkania negevensis | reverse complement strand
TAACGGGGAAGAGAACAAGATAAGCAGGATGGAAAGATAGACAAGATCGCTATCTATAAATCAGCAGTCCATATGGATTCATTATTTTTATTTTTTTTGATGCGGAGAATGTCTTATAAGTAGCGATCTTGTCTATCTTTCCATCCTGCTTATCTTGTTCCTTTCCGTGGCTATTTAAACCGATTGTTGGGTAATTTAGAGGCCGAGTTCTTCTGCGAGCTTATCGACGACGTCGTCAAGTACTTCAGGGTTATCTAAAGAGTGCTCCCCCATACGAGCGCGGTCAGAGGCTTGGGCAAGGTTTTTGTTGCGGACATCCGGCATAGAGTTTAACTCTTCTGCCCACCTAGAAATTTTACGCATTTCAGCGGCCTGGGCCATTTCAGCGGTTTGCACTTTAAGAGATTGGTTGGAGAGCGTTACCGCATCGTCGACAGAAATTTTTTGTTTGCCTTCCTCTTTATGTGTCATCTTGTTCTTATGCCTATCTAATTCGTGGTCACTTTCTACACGCCCCTTCCCCGCCTTACGAGAAGGATCTGGAGGACCTAGCCTCGAAATCTCATTCATAGATTTCCCCTTAATTCTGTTTTCGACATAAAAGTAAAAGATTTTATGGGTTTCTCGCTAAAAGAAGCTTTCCTTTTCTGTAATACGTTGATATTGTACATGTTGTGGAAAATAAAACTACAGCTTCTTCTGTATTTTTCTGATCGTTTCCTTTAACGAGTTTTGATGTTCTTTTTCTTGTGCAATGGCTCTGCTGTTATCCAGCTGAGCGGCTTCATAAGACCTGGCCATGTTATAGAAGACGAAATTTGTGAAAAAACTTGGTTGCATCATCATTACTTGGAAGCGGCTTGACGGGTCCCCTCCTGCCATAAGGGCGTTCCACCATACGCGCATTCCATTGATGACGTTTGCGTTCTCCATGTCGTAAACTTGATCAAAAACCCATACTTTTTCACCGGTATTGACATCGACGATCGCTGCTTTAACGTGCGCACGCATGGGAGGAAAAGTTCTAAGGTCGCTGACGCTCACTTGTAGAGCACCTTGGGCATTGTGTTCTTTCCCTATAATACCCAGCTTTAGTTTATCAATGCGGTCTGTATCGAGGTCAATGATAGGTGCCAGCACGTTGAGGTCTTTGTCATATTGCACGTTGAAGTAGTTGAATTTACCAAAATTTCTCAATATAGAAGCGACGATTCTACTCTCATATTCTTCAACAAGGGGCTCTCTGAGTGCATTGTCAATGGGAAGGATGAGGAGGTTGTGTAGCTGTGCAAAGTTGTATTGGGGATTTGCGTAGACATTTGTTGCTGTATAGGGAGTGCCTGTTGGGATTTCTTTTTTATACGGATTGCAGCAACAGAGGAGCAAGCTTATCGCGATGAATAGCGTGCTTGTTATTGCCCGACGTTTCATGGCCTACCCCTTATGTAACACGATGACAGAACAGTATCACATCTTTTTAGAGCTGCAAAGGAAAATGTCACTCTTTTTACTCGGCGATGAAGGAGCGGCGTGTTGTCCCTTCTGGGCCGATCGTTACAGAAAGGGCAGCGTTACAGCTTGGGCAGCGGCCGACGTAGGCAGTGTTGTCCTTGTTTCTGTAGATTCTTGAGTAGACATGACAGCACTTCCAGTAGATACGAAGGTAGTTGATTTTTCGATCTTCTTCTTTTGATGGATCATACTCTTCTTCGCGAGGAGGGGGTACTTTAATATCGATCATATCAATCCGTATGGTGAGAGCTCCTTGACACTGTCCTATACTCTTCCTTATGCTGACGAGCGAAGTTGAAAAAGAAAGGGAGTGAGAGGGGCGTTATGTTTAATATCATTTTAGCAAGCGGTTATGCCGAAGCCAATGTTATCTTTGCAACACTCGGTGTGATGTTGTTGCTTTTCGTGATAGCAGGTGTAAGGGATGTTATACGAAGGCGTGGCATCAAATGAAGAGATTGAGAAGTAAAGGGAGAGTCTGAAGATGAATGATAAGGGCCCTTTTTTTGATGAGGAGACTCGGCACAACATCAATATGTGGCTTGAGGGAAGTTATGACGAGGAGACGAAGGCTGAGGTCAGGAGGATGGTTGAGGAGTGCCCTCAGGATGCCATCGACGCCTTCTATACCTCATTGACTTTCGGTACAGCAGGCCTTCGCGGCATCATGGGGCCTGGGACGAACAGGGTGAACGGCTACGTTATCCGTCAGGCGACCCAAGGCCTTGCTAATTTCATCAATCGACAGTCTGGTGGGGAAAAAAGCGTTTTCATTAGTTATGACTCAAGACACCATTCGCGTTTTTTTGCTGAAGAGACCGCGAAAGTTTTTGCTGCTAATGGCATCAAGGTATACATCGTCAAAGAACTTCGTCCTGTTCCGATGGTTTCTTTTGGAACGCGTTATAAAAAATGTTCGGCAGGAGTAATGATTACTGCTTCGCATAACTTGCCTCAGTACAATGGCTATAAGGTTTTTGGTGCTGATGGCGTGCAAATCCGCTCTCCACAAGATGTCCAGATCATTGAAGAGGTGCGCAAAATCACTGATTTACAGAGTGTCAAGAGCGTTGAAATAGACAACTCTTTGATTCGATGGGTAGGTGATGAAATTGATGAAGCCTATCTTTGTGCCATTGACCCTTTGATGACTTTTCCTGAAGAGACGAGAAGAGATGGTGCTGCTCTGAAGATTGTCTATACGCCTCTACATGGGGCGGGGGTGACGATGGTACCCCGTGCTTTGAAACGTTGGGGGTTTACACAGCTGCTCCTCGTCAAAGAGCAGGCTCAGCCAGATGGTGCATTTCCTACTGTCAACAAGCCCAACCCTGGAGAGTGGGCGGCGATGCAGATGGGGATCGAATATCTAACAAGAGAAAATGCAGACCTCCTCATTGGGACCGATCCCGATGACGATCGAATGGGTGTGGGGGTGATTGAAAAGGGGATCCCCTATCTTTTTACGGGGAACCAGATTGCTTGTATCGCTTTGTATTACATCTGCAGTTCATTGAAAAAAAAGGAGGCACTTCCGCAAAAAGCCGCTTTTGTGAAGTCGATTGTCACTACGGAGCTGTTTAAAGCGATTGCCGATTCTTTCGACACGCTTTGCGTTGATGTGCTCACAGGGTTTAAATATATCGGTGCTCAAATAGAAGAGTGGGAAGCAGATCCTGATGGGTATCATTATCTTTATGGTGGTGAAGAGTCCTACGGCACACTGCGTGGCATTCACGCCCGTGACAAAGATGCGATCGTTGCTCCTTGTCTTCTTGCTGAAGCTGCTTTATATGCAAAAAAAGAAGGTAAGACTCTGTTGGGTTTGCTGTACGAGATCTATGAGAAGTGCGGTGTATATAGGGAGTCTGTTGCAAGCTTGACCTTTGAGGGTAAAGCGGGTAAGGAGAAGATGGCTGGGATGATGGCCGCTATGCGAGAAGATCCTCCCAAGGCTTTTATGGATATCTCTGTTGTCTGCCTTGAAGATTTTCTCTCGTCACAACGAATCTTGTTCAAGGAAGGAAAAGAAGAACCGTTACCATTTCCTACCTCCGATGTTCTCCTATTTTGGCTCGAGGATGGAACAAAGATTGTCGTGCGCCCTTCCGGAACAGAACCCGTCATCAAACTGTACTGTGGCGTAGTAGAGAAGAGATTTGATGATGTTCAACAAGCGATAGACGCTTGCGATATCAAACTCGAGGCCCTCCTTAGCGCTCTCCAAAATTCCCTAACTTAACGTG
>JAFITR010000127.1 GCA_017116025.1 Simkania negevensis | reverse complement strand
TAAATTTTAGCCATATTTCTATGGGGCGCGGACATGGTGCTGTTTTCCCGACGATTTGTACTGCACCTTCTGGAGTCTCCTCATGATTGTTCTTGGTGGAGGAATAATAGGCCTTACGATCGCTTGGCAGCTTGTACAATCTGGTGCCGCCAAAGTAAGAGCTGTGATCGAGTCAGATGAATACCCGGCAGCAACTCTATCTGCAGCAGGAATGTTAGCGCCGATAACTGAGGGCTTCTTTTCTAATATGAAACTGATGGATATCGGTATCCGAAGCCTTGGTTTGTATGATGATTTTTTGGCTCAACTCCGAAAGGAAACGGAAAAGGTTCCCGAACTCTCTTCTGAAGGCACTTTATTGGTTGCAGAAGATCACGATGGACTTGAATGGTTGCGGAATCGTTTCCAAATTTTGCAGAAGATGGAATCCGACTGTCATTGGCTATGCTCGTCGGAGTTACAAGAGCGAGAGCCATTTATTGGCTCTTCAGCGCTTGCTGCTGTACATATCCCTATGGAAAGGCAAATCCATGTATCACAACTATCTGCTGCTCTTCGCACAGCTCTAGATCGGCATAATGTCGAAATCGTGCGTAAGAAAGTCATCAGGGTAGAAGATACGACTTCTTGGATTCTTCATTTTTCTGATCATTCACACATGGAATGTGAACGGTTAGTTATAGCATGTGGGGCTTGGCTTGATTCCCTTCAGATGGGAAGAGAGGTTGATAAGCCCACAGTAATTCCAAATCAGGGGCAGTTAGTGGTGGCACGTTTAAGCAAAGATCTTTCATTAAGACATATGATCCGTACGAGAAAGGTCTACATATGCCCAAGAAATGATGGTACTGTCCGCCTTGGAGCAAGTTCGGAGTTCATTGGTTACGATACCAACCCTACTATTGGGAATATCCGCGAAATTTTTCGCGATACATGGAAGCTTCTCCCTGCTCTTAGTGATGCCCATTTCATTGCAGCACATGCAGGATTGCGGCCCTGTAGTAATACGGAGATGCCTGTTGTGAAACAAGGGGATAAAGAAGGTCTTTATTGGGCTGTTGGACATGGACGTTCAGGAGTTCTATTAGCACCATGGACGGGGAAAAGATTAGAAAAAATCTTGAGGTGAAAATGATCGCAGTCAAATACAACGAAAAAAAACAAATTGTCGGGGATAACCTTTCTCTGGAACAGCTTTTAAAAACGATGGGAATAGTTGCCCACACTGCAAAAGGGATCGCTGTTGCACACAATCAAACAGTGGTCCCACGTGATCAGTGGGGATCTCTTTTCCTCCAAGAGGGAGATCAAATAGATGTGTTACAGGCTATCCAGGGAGGATAAATGGTGGAAACGAATAGAAACTCCGAAGAAAAATTCATCTTGGATGGTAAAAGCTTCAAGTCACGTTTGCTTCTTGGAACGGCTCGCTATCCCGATCTATCAACACTAAATCAGGCTCTAGTAGCTAGCCATACAGAAATTATAACGGTAGCAATGCGTCGGATAGATGGCCAATCTAAAGGGATTTATGACGCGATCGATCGCGATCGATATACTCTTTTGCCAAATACTTCCGGTT
The DNA here is from genome assembly GCA_017116025.1 of Simkania negevensis. Lineage (GTDB taxonomy): Bacteria > Chlamydiota > Chlamydiia > Chlamydiales > JAFITR01 > JAFITR01. Next base: position 2,217 of record JAFITR010000127.1, on the reverse strand, counting down.
GCTTTACAGCGCGTGAAGCCGTCCTCACAGCGCAGTTGGCACGGGAAGCTCTAGAGACTTCATGGATTAAACTGGAAGTGATCGGTGATGAAGATACTCTCTATCCAAATGTGGTTGAGTTGTTGAATGCAGCCGAAATATTGATTTCAAAAGGCTTTACTGTTTTCCCCTATTGCACAGATGATCCCGTGATCTGTTTAAAACTGTCTCAGATGGGCTGTGCAGCGATTATGCCTCTGGCTGCTCCCATCGGCTCGGGTATGGGAGTTTGCAATCCTTATAACTTGAAGATTATTAGAGAGATGATCGACCTTCCGATTATCATCGATGCTGGTATTGGGACGCCATCAGATGTTGTTCAGTTGATGGAAATGGGGATGGATGCTGTTCTCATTAATACCGCAATTGCACAAGCAGCCGATCCTGTCAAAATGGCAAAAGCGATGTATCACGCTTCGTTTGCAGGAAGGTTGGGATTCCAAGCAGGAAGGATCCCTCGGCAGCGATATGCCTCTTCTTCTTCTCCTGTAGAGGGGGTTTTGAGATGACTATAGCTATAGAGGGGCTGTACGCGATTATAAACAGAATCTCACAAACGCCCGAAGAACTCATTCGTTTATGCAAACAACTCCTTCGGGGAGGTGCTGATGCCATTCAGTTTCGCAACAAAAGCGTGGTTTCGCAAGAGGTCATTGATCTGGCAGAAATATTCTCCCGCCTTTGTCGACGTTTTGGCGTTCCATTCATTGTTAATGACTATGTTGACTTAGCAAAAAAAAGCAATGCCGATGGCATACATCTTGGCCAAGGTGATATGGGTGTAAAAGAAGCACGTCAGATTTTAGGAGATGCTATTCTCGTTGGAGTGACTGTCTCTAGGGTCGATGAGGCACAACAAGCAGTCATTGATGGTGCTGATTACCTCGGATGTGGACACATCTATCCTACAACAACCAAACATAAGCCCTATCCTCCAATTGGGGTGTCGGTACTAGAAAAAGTTGTCAATGCCGTTTCAATTCCTGTTGTCGCTATTGGTGGAATCACGGCTAACTCAGTCTCTTCTGTATTAGCGACTGGTGTGGCGGCTGTTTCTCTTGTCTCAGCAATAGAACGTCACTCGGATCCTTCTTGGGCATGTAAAGAGATTAAAGACATTATTGTCGCTAATAGAGATCCTATATGCAGATAGAAGAGTTGGAACGCTATCAAAAACAAATCAGCATAGATCAGATTGGAATAGAAGGACAACGTCGTCTTAAAAATGGTCGCCTCTTAGTTGTTGGTGCGGGTGGTTTAGGATGTCCCGCTTTGACACAGCTTGTAGGGGCAGGGATTGGACAAATCGGAGTTGTTGATGGTGATGATGTTGAACTCTCAAATCTACCTAGACAATCGTTATTCAATGACAGTAATATTGGAAATAATAAAGCAGTCGTAGCTGCCCAGCAGCTTCATCTCATGAATCCTCATGTTTCAGTCGTAGCTTATCCCTGCTTCCTAAATAGCGCAAATGTCCATGAATTGCTCGCTGATTACGATATTGTTATAGACGCTACAGATCGACCTGCTCCCAGATATGAAATCTCTAAATATTGCGGTAACCAGAGTAAAGCCCATATTTATGGGGCGGTGGATGGAATGTCGGGGCAGATTACAGTATTTAATGTCTATGATGAAAAAGATCAAACCTATAGCTATGTCGATTTGTTCCCAGAGCCCTCTCCCAACGCTTGCCGCTGTTCAGAAGCTGGTATTTTGGGAATGATTCCAAACTCGATTGGAACATTGCAGGCAGTGGAAGCGATCAAATTGCTGTTGGGTCAACGAAGTCCTCTTCAATCAAAGCTCCTGACAATCAATTACGAGAGCTACCAGCAAAAAATAATCGCTCTATCTTCCAATCCACGATCAAGTAGAGGGTATCAATTGAACTCATTGCCGCTAGCCCCTCCTCTTATTTCTTGTCAGGAGCTAGATCAACTTCTTTTATCCTCTACACCACCTCTCCTGATCGATGTAAGGGATAAAACAGAAGCAAAAGAAAAGCATCTTGGAGGATTGTGGATACCTTTACATACCCTTGCAGAGCAAGTTCCGCCATTGCCAACAGATCGACTTGTCATTGTCTATTGCCAGACAGGACGTAGAAGTGTGTTGGCTGCCAACACACTTAAAGAAATGTTCCCGGAGGCAAACATACGATGCCTAGAAGGT
>JAFITR010000126.1 GCA_017116025.1 Simkania negevensis | reverse complement strand
CTGCCAAACTTGAACAGGGCTATTGTCCTTCCCTTTCACTTCACATCGCTACCGCGATGAAACTGCCAAACTCGAGCGCCCTCCGGGTTTTAATAAAAAGGCACTGGTATTCTCTTCGCGATCTTCGCGTAACTATTCATTGCCCGGTTTATACGACCCCCTTTTATGGGCTAGGCTACAAAGAAAAGAAGGGAGACGTAGGAGGCGTATAAGGCAATCAATACGATCCCATAGGGTTTGCTGAACGCCTTTGTTTTTGTTGAAAAGCCCCACAACAGTGCGGTAAACCCTAACATTACAGGCAGATCAAACAACAACAAGCGCTTCGAATAGACAATAGGCACGACAGTAGAGGCGATACCAGCGACAAAGAGAAGGTTGAATATATTGCTTCCTACGATATTACCCAAAGCAATATCAGGCTTTTTTCTTACTGCTGCAACGATCGAAGTAGCAAGTTCTGGCAGTGATGTTCCCAAAGCGACCATCGTGAGTCCGATGACACGTTCTGACACTCCCCACAGCTTTGCTAACCGCTCTGCTCCTTCGACAAGAAAAGCACCACCGGATACAAGCAGTAGTATCCCAACAACGATAAAGAGCAGATCGATCGTCACATTTTTTGCTACCATTGCTGTCAGAGGTTTTTTCTCTTTTTCGACAACGAAGTCTTTTGCACTCTCTTTGCCCTTGGAAAATATCCTGCCGCCAAAAACATGGTAGAAGAGGTAAACGCATAGAGCAGCCAAGAGGACGATACCCTCCCATCTGAGGATGGTTCCTCCGAGCATAAAGATTCCTAGCAAGAGAGAGAGCCCTGCCATCAGAGGGATTTCTCTGTCGTGTATCACCTCTGAGATAGTAATAGGAGCGCATAGTACGGCGATACCAAGGATGAGGCCGATATTGGCGATATTCGATCCTATGATGTTACCCATGGCGATATTTCCTTGCTCGCCCTGTATCTGTGCCATGGTGCTAGCGACAGCTTCCGGCATCGATGTACCGAGAGCAACAACGGTAAGGCCACATACAACCTCGCTCATTCCGAGGGTGATCGCAAGGTGTGATGCTCCTCGAAGGAGGCTTTCTGCTCCGAGATAGAGGAGAATCACTCCAGCTAGCAGCATCAACAAAGCAATCACCTACTCTCTCCACTCGTCGATGAGGTTTGCGACGAGGGCCGACCATCCCGTTTGGTGAGAAGCGCCCAGCCCTCGTCCTGTATCGCCATGAAAGTATTCGTAGAAGGTGATGAGATCCTTCCAATAGGGGTTTGTCTGGAAGGTGTCTGTATTGTCGTAGATGGGTCGTTTGCCTTGATTGTTGGGGAGGAAGAGTTTGATGAGGCGTTCGGCAAGCCCTTGGGAGATCTCTGCTAACGAAAGCATTTTACCAGGTCGATTGGGATCGCTGATGACAAAAGAATTTCCGTAGGCTTTTTTTAGTTTCCTCAACGACTCAATCATCAAGAAGTTCATAGGGAGCCAGATAGGACCGCGCCAGTTGGAGTTTCCGCCTTTAATCATGCAGACCGATTCACCAGGCTCGTAGTTTACACTGCTCTTGCCGTAGACAAAGGGGTGTTCCTCGTGGTATTTTGACAACGAGCGCACACCGTAATCGGAGAGGAACTCTTTTTCGTCCCATACCCTTTCCAAGATGTGTCGTATCTGGTCGGGATTCATGATAGCAAGGACGTGAACTCTGTCAGCGCCTTCGCCCAATGTTGTCACGCATTTACTAACGAGGTCCTTACGGTGCGTGAGGAACCAATCGAAGCCTGCCTTAAATTCAGGAAAGGGACGCAGCCACTCCTCTTCCAGCCTTTCGATCGCGTAGAGGGGGATGAGTCCCACCAGCGAACGAACGCGAAACTTATCATAGTGGCCATCGGGGAATGTCATGACGTCATAGAAAAAATTATCTTTCTCGTCCCATAGCTGATAGTTGCATCCTCCGATCGACTTCATTGCGGCGCCGACATAGACATAATGTTCAAAGAATTTCACTGCTAAAGATTCATAAGCAGCATTTTCACGAGCAAGTTCTAAAGCGATACGCATCATGTTGAGGCAAAACATCCCTATCCACCCCGTGCCATCACACTGTTCGAGATGGATTCCCCTACCCAAAGGCTTGCTGCGGTCGATGACAGAGATATTGTCCAAACCAAGGAAGCCACCTTCAAAGACGTTGTTGCCCATGCGGTCAACTTTATTCACCCACCAAGCAAAATTAATCAACAGCTTATGGAAGCACTTTTCTAAAAAGAAACGGTCGCCCTTCCCCTTACGGACCCTTTCCATATTGTAGACGCGCCATATCCCCCACGCATGTACGGGGGGGTTGAGGTCTGAAAAGTCCCACTCGTATGCAGGTATCTGCCCGTTTGGATGCTGAAACTGTTCAAAAAGAAGCAGCCACAGCTGCTCCTTAGCGAATTCTGGGTCGATCACGGCAAAAGTAGTGCAGTGGAAGACAAGGTCCCACGCAGCAAACCAAGGGTATTCCCACGTGTCGGGCATAGAGAGGATACGCATGGAGTTGAGGTGTTTCCAGTGAGTATTGCGTATCTTTTCACGTTCTTCAGGAGGAGGCTCCTTCGGATTGTCGCCACTAAGCCACTTGTGCACGTCGAAAAGATAGACTTGTTTCCCCCATAATATGCTAGCGAATGCTTGCCTTTGCACCTTCTTCTCTTCTTCAGAAGCAGTTTTGGGCGCAACAGAGGCGTAGAACTCGTCAGCATATCCTTTTTCTCTGGCGACAAGACGATCGACATCGGCAAGGGGGTCAGCCATAGAGGTGTCTGTCAAACGCATTTTTATCACGACGGACTTGCCGGGAGGAACGAGGCGTTCTTCGTAGACAAGACACGCTTTAGTCCCTACGTTTGCTGGGTTGACACACTCTTCGCCATTGACGATATGACGATGGAAAGCATCTTTTACATAGGGTGTCGTGTTGGCGGTATTCCAAATGCGCTTGTTATTGGTCTCGTTGTTGGTAAAAAGCAGCTTGCCGTGCGACGGTCCGTAGAGGAACCTTTTCCCAAGGCGATAGTCGAAATTAAGAGGTTGTAGAAAGGAGGCTTCGGTGTCATCAGCAACGATAGCAACCACTCCGTTGGAATGATTTTCTGCTCGGATAATTGGCTGAGCGTCGTCGTTGCCCGACCAGCCCCAACGTTTACGAAACCAAAGTTGGGGGATGAGAAAAAGAGGGGCAGGCTCTGGACCACGGTTAAACGCCTCAATACGTATGCAGATATCTTCCTGCGAGGCTTTCGCATATTCGACAACGACATCGAAGTAACGGTCTTCCTCGAACACCCCGGTGTCGATCAATTCGTATTCTAACTCTCGCGCAGTTCTTTTTTTGTTCTCTTTGACAAGTTTCTTATAGGGGAATTCACTCTGTGGGTATTTATATAGATACTTCATGTAGGAGTGTGTCGGGACATTGTCTAGGTAAAAGTAGTATTCCTTGACATCCTCGCCATGGTTGGCCTCTGAAGGGATGAGACCAAAAGCACGCTCTTTCAAAAAAGGATCGCACCCATTCCATAGCGCTAAAGAAAAGAGAATCGACTGGTAGCGATCGCAGATCGCTGCCAACCCATCTTCTCCCCAACGGTAAGCGCGTGAACGAGCGTGGTCATGGGGGAAATAAGCCCAGGCATCGCCATCTGCGCTGTAGTCTTCGCGTACCGTTCCCCACGCACGCTCAGCGACGTAAGGACCCCAACGCCTCCAAGGCGCCACAGCTCCTTCGTAAGACTCTACAAGCTTCTTATGCTCAACAGTATCGTGGAGCCACTCCCTTC
>JAFITR010000125.1 GCA_017116025.1 Simkania negevensis | reverse complement strand
GCGCTGCATGAATTGAGCCCTGAGGCAAGAGATGTTGAGCGGTGGAGGAGAGAGGAAAAAGTCCTTCAGGAATTGCCGGGTAAGGGAGAGGCTCCTTTTCCGCCGCAAGCTCCAACTTAAAACCTTCTTGCTCGAGAACAAATTTCGTTAACCCCGACTCTTCCATCGCCTTCATCAGCTGTTTAATTTGCTCAATATCCACGACACTTCATCTCCACACTATGATTTTTTTGTCAACGCTTAGGTAGTTAAATACGCTGAACAAACTCCCCTATTTTTGTCTCAACTTTGATCACATCGCCAACATCGATAAAAAGAGGGACCTTGACTTTGGCACCCGTCTCAAGTACAGCGTCTTTTGTTACATCAGACATCGTCGACGAAGGGTCTGGCTCCTGCGTCTCAGCAACCATCAACTCAAGGAACTGAGGCAACTCAACAGAAAAGATGATATCGCCATAAAAAGAGGCCTGGATCTCCACCCCCTCTTTTAAGTAATACGCCCTATCACCAATCACCTCCTGAGGGACGAGGATCTGATCCAAGTTATTGACGTCTAAAAAGAGATAATCGTTATCTTCGGTATAGAGAAACTCGAGGTCGCACATCTGCAAAGAGACATCGTTCAGCTTCTGGCCCAGCTTAAATTTTTTCTCCACAAAATCTTCGTTGATCAAGTCTTTCAATTTAGCCTTAATAAATGGCGAACCCTTAGGCACAGTGACTTTAACACTCGACTCTACGCGATAGAGATTGTCTCCAAAAGCAATGGTCATTCCAGGAGCTAGCTGCTGACTCGTAATCATATCGGTAAAATCCTTTGTTGCATAGTTCAAACTCAGGTAAAAGTCTGCTATATTTTATCCAACGCTTTAGATGAGTACAAGTTTAAATTGCACTCGGTTGCTAAAGGTTGCGCATTTGCTCAATAGCCTTCTGCATATTTTTTTCTTTAAAAAGGTATGTGCCTGAGGTAAGGACATTAGCACCGGCGTCTGTACACTGCTTTGCTGTATCGAAGGTAATGCCGCCATCGACTTCGATATCGAGTTGGATAGCGTTCTGTTGACACTGTTCTCTTGCCAGCTGAATCTTATCGAGGACTTCAGGGATAAATGGCTGTCCTCCAAAGCCGGGATTTACGGTCATTAGCAAAAGTTGATCGCACTGTCCAAGATATTTTAACGCCATGGAGAGGGAGGTTTCTGGGTTGAGTGCCAAACCGGCCTTGATGTTGCAGGTGTGGATAAACTGTAGTATGTCCGCAACATCTTCTGTTGCTTCCACATGGAATATGATCATGTCAGCCCCTGCTTCAACAAACCGTTCAATGTAGTCGAATGGATTGTAGATCATGATATGGACTTCTAAAAACAGCTCTGTTGCACCATTGATGGCAGCAACAGCACGCGGCCCTAGTGTAAAATTTTTCACAAAATGCCCGTCCATCACGTCGATATGGATACGGTCAGCACCAGCATCCTCACAACGTTTTGTCTCATCAGCCAACCGGCCAAAATCGGCGGCGAGGATTGATGGGGCTATTATCTTTTTTGCTTGTTCCGATTTCGTCATTCCTACTGCTTTGCCTCCTGTTACGGTTTTGTTGTATCAATCACCACTGAGCCGCTTTTCTAAAAAAAATTCCATTGTTTTGGACCGATAAGAGCGAGGCTCCAACAAGGTTGTGCAACAATTTTTTTAGCAAACTCTGTCACTTGTCCAAGGGAGACGGATTCAATCGATCGAACCATCTGTTGCACAGAAAACTCCTCTCTTTTTTCGTTTGCCATCAGCTTGTCACCGGCCGACAGCATCGTATCCATAGTATCCTCCATCTCTTGGGCGAACTGACCGACAAGGTAACGCTTTGCCCGAACTAGTTCCGCCTCATCAACACTGTTAGCCAACAGACGGATCACTTCCATGCTCTTTTCGTAGCAGGCTAAGGCATTGTTCGGTTCAGTACTACATTCCACCGAGAAGCAACCGGTATCTTCGTAGAATTCAACATCTGATACAATATGGTAGGCGTATCCGAGCTCTTCACGTATCGTCTCAAACAGGCGAGAACTCATATTACCCCCTAAGATCGTGCTACATAGGGCAGCAGGCCAGCGCTCTGGGCTATAGCGATTGCAACAAGGGGTACCAAATTGTAGATAGGTCTGTTCTCCCTCTTTTTCCTCGTAGACAACATCCTGAACCGCTTTGTCGCCTTCACAAGGCAGATAATGAGAAGCAGGGCCTATGGCGAAGCGCTCTTCATTCTTTGCGATCCAGTCAAACAGCTCTCTGTGGTCTACCGCCCCGGCAATCGCAATCGTTGTATTAGCAGCACAGTAATAGGATTTGTAGAAATCATATAAATCGTCGACAGTATAGCTCTGTATTTGCTCCTCTCTTCCCATCACACAATTGCCTAGCGGATGTTCCTTCCAAACAAGGCGAGAAAAGAGATCGGCAATATATTCTTGAGAGTGATCAAGGTGGGACCTGATCTCCTCGCAAATCACTCCCCTCTCCCTTGTGACATCAGCCTCGCTGAAAGAAGGAGAGCAGAACATATCGACGAGGATATCCAACGACTTCATCAAGTTATCAGGGAAGGTCTTGACGTGGTAACAAGTCGACTCTTCCGCCGTATAGGCATTGAGAGCCCCCCCTTCTCCTTCGATAAGCTGTGTAATCTCACGTGCACCATACCGCTTCGATCCACGGAAGAGAAGATGTTCGATAAAATGGGAGAGCCCCATCTTCTCCCTCTCCTCATAACGCGACCCTACACGGGCAAAAATGCCACAAGAAACCGTATACGCATCGGGCAGCTCAACGACAACGAGACGAAGGCCATTAGAAAAGGTGTGAAAATGGGTGAGGTATTCCGGTAGCTTCATCAATCGTTTCCTAATCAATCGTTTTCTAAAAATTTACCACTGAGCCAGTGAGAATAATTGAGAGAGTTGAGAAAAAATATATACATTATTAGTAACTATTCACGTCCTTGTTGCAGGCTGAAAGTCTGCAAGATGAGGTGAATAGTTACCATTATTATTGATCTCTGCACCTCTGTGGCAATTTTTTAAAAAGCGCCCTCTATGGTGAAAAATTACTTTAGACATTGACGACGGCCTGTTGAGACCACTCTTCCAACGCCTGCTCTAAAAAAGCAGAGAACTTTACCTGTTCCTCAAGATCATCACAACGGTAAATAAAGGCCAAGAAGAGGGAGTCGTGTATGCACATCTTCACACAAGCAAGGTGAACGTCTGGTATCCCTAAGCTCTGGACCTGTCTCATCACCGTTTTTGCAAAAGTGGAGTTTTCTGCACGTATCACCGCATAGGCAAAAGAATCATCCAACTTTGTTTTCAACGAGTACAAACCTTTATCAAAAAATCCGTCCTGAAGGCCTGCGAGCAGTATCTTAAAACAATTAGCCATCGCTTCCGGCTCTAAAATCGTTCGCATAACAACAGGCGTCATGGAAAAAAAGAAGTTTTCTACCAACAATTCATGGTGACGCCCTAGTTCGCCAAGAGCATCGAAAAATAAGTTGAACGTCTCTTTTTCTTTGGTAATCATCCCTCCATTATAGTCACGGAAGTCTCCACAGTAATGAACTAGTTCATCCACAATAGCCTGCCTAGCACGGTACATGTCTACCGCATGATCTCCGCGCAAAAAGTCTTTTACCGCAATTTTTACCTGCAGGACAGTCGCTTCTTTGGGATACTTCCTTCGGATTATGCCGATTACTTTAGGATTATCCGCGGTACACTCCAGGAAGATGGAAGAAGGAGCCAGTGTTTCCTGTACGGACTTCATATTTTCTAAGCGCAGAATACGCAGGTAGACGATCGAAAAAGCAATTTCTGTATCCGTCTGTTCGACAAAAGAGATGATCACCTGCGGAACATCATTGACATACCTAAGTTGGCTGCTCAGTGCCATCATATTGCGCATCACCTCTTCTTCATTCCGTGGCATAAAGACGGGATGGACAAGCTGTTCA
>JAFITR010000124.1 GCA_017116025.1 Simkania negevensis | reverse complement strand
GCAGCCTTCGGTCTGAAGAAAAGCGGAAAGTCTCTTTTGTCTGTCTAAATTTTCTACACGGGAATAGTTACTATTGTGTGAAGAAAATGGTTATAGATGGCGAGGTTGTTGGTGAGTTCGGGGTGGAAGGAGGCTGCGAGGTGATGGCCTTGTTGAACGAGAACGGGATTCCCGTTGTGTTTGGCCAGAACAGATACTGCTGGTCCACATTGTGTGATGATGGGGGCGCGGATAAATAGTGCTGGGGTGGTGGTTTTTTCTTCTCCTAGTTGGCAGGGTAGGGTGGTGGAGAAGGAGTTTGCTTGTGTACCGTAGCCGTTTCTTTGCACTTCGATATCGACGAGATCAAGAGTAGCAATAGCGGGGTCATTACAGCGGCGTGCCATGAGGATGAGGCCCGCACAGGTGCCAAACAAGGGCTTTTCTTTGGCAAACTGCTTAATACGCGAAATGAAATTCCCGTCGGTTTTGAGGAACTTTGTCATCGTCGTTGTTTCGCCGCCAGGGATGACGAGGCCATCACAGCAGTCGAGGTCGTCTGGATAGAGCACGTTGATGGCCCGAACGCCTAGCTTCTTGAGCATCTCGATATGCTTTTGGTAGGCGCCTTGCAAAGAGAGGACGCCTATACACGTGGAGGAGCGCCCCTCAGCCATTACCAGCCTCTTGTCGAAAGGAGCTCTTCTTGTTTCAGCTGGTGGATGTCAAGTCCTGGCATCGCTTCTTCGAGTCCTGTCGACACTTCCAACAGCACACCGGGCTTATTGTAATGTGTGACAGCTTTAACAATGGCTGCTGCACGCTTCTCGGGATCGTCGGAGCAGAAGATGCCCGACCCGACAAAGACTGCTTCGGCACCAAGCTGCCTCATCAACGCTGCGTCAGCGGGAGTTGCCACTCCTCCGGCAGAGAAATTAGGGACGGGAAGTCTGCCTGTTTGGGCTACTTGTTGAACGAGGTGGAAGGGGGCACCCATGACTTTAGCTTCTGCCATGAGCTCTGATTGATCGAGCGTTGTCAGAAGGCGGATGGCGCGGTTCACTGTACGTATATGACGGACAGCTTCTACGATGTTCCCCGTGCCTGCTTCACCTTTGGTGCGGAGCATAGCAGCTCCTTCTCCAATGCGGCGCAAGGCTTCTCCAAGATTCCTACAGCCGCAGACGAAAGGAGCTTTGAAAGTCGTCTTGTCGATGTGGTGTTCTTCGTCTGCAGGAGTGAGCACTTCGCTTTCGTCAATGAAGTCGATCTCCAACGCTTCCAAAATCTGTGCTTCGACGAAATGTCCGATGCGGCATTTGGCCATGACTGGAATTGAAACGGCTTGCCGAATTTCTGCGATCATCTTAGGGTTTGACATACGTGCTACGCCGCCTTGAGTGCGTATCTCTGCGGGGATGCGCTCCAAAGCCATCACGGCACATGCGCCGGCGTTTTCGGCAATACGTGCTTGGTCGGGTGTCACTACGTCCATGATGACGCCCCCTTTTAGCATTTCGGCTAAGCCAACTTTGATTTCGAAAGGAGTTGCTTTCTGTTGTGCTGACATCTGTTCAATCCTGCCATTGTGAGTGTAAAGATCCGAAAGCATATCAGAAACGAAGAATTATTGGTAACTATTCAGCTCTCTGTTGCAGGCCTTCAGCCTGCAACAGGGAGTTGAATAGTGATCGGTTGGTATTATTCTACAGGAACGAGAAGGGGTTGTTAGATTGGTTGAAGGAGCTGTTGTTTTTGCGTTGCTTGAGTTCTTTGCGGATTGTGTAGAGAAGGTCTTTGTCAAAGTTCTGGTTTTTCGCCCACACAAGGTATTCGTGAGGGACTTCTTTCATGGGGCGCCCTTTATGTTTACCTAGTGGCATTGCTTTGAGGTCGATCGGTTTTTTGAGAATCTGGTAGATATCGTCTGTTGTACGGAATCTTTTGATGAGCTGTTTGAATACTTCGATATTGACGGTGACGTCATTCATCGCCCTGTGCGCTCCTTGCTCTTGGATGTTAAAATGTTGGCGGAGCACTTCTAGCGAATTTGTTGGACTTTTCCCGTAGAGGCGGGCTAGGCGCAGGGTGTCGATGACAGGGTTTTTTCTTATTTTGTTTTTGATGTTCGTCCTTTCTGCTTCGTAAGCGAGGAGGTTGATATCGAATTGAACTCCGTGTCCAACGATTGGGTATTGCCCTATGAAGCGGAAGATGTGTGGGAGTAGAGAGGAGAGGGAAGGTTTGCCTGCGACCATATCATCTTTGATCCCGTGGATGGCGATGGATTCTTCGGGGATGAGGACGGCTGGATCGATGAGGTTTTCGTAGGTGTCCAGTGTTTCTGACAGGGTGAATTTTGCAGCAGCGACTTCGATTACTTTGTCGTTTCGGACATCGAGACCTGTTGTTTCACAGTCGATGCAGATAAAAATTTCGCTTTCCAGTAAACCCATCTGTTTCCCTATTCTTCCATCAGTTCATCGACAAGAGCATCATTGATCATACCAATGAGTTCTTTGCGGCCTATGTTTTTCTTTGTCGAGTAGTGGATGTAATGGATATTGGCGCATTGAAGTTCGTCGAGGATGCGTGTTGTCATCCGTTTCTTTTCTTGTGTCTTGACCTTGTCGACTTTTGTGAGGACGAGGATCATTGCCTTTGATCTGTTGGCAACCCATTCGACGAACAGTTTGTCTTCATCGTTAGGTATGCGGCGGATATCGATGAGAAAGAGAACCACTTTTAGCTGTTCCCTATTATTCAAATAGGCTTGAACCATGGGGCCCCATTGGCGTTTGACGTGGAAGGGGACTTTGGCGTAGCCATACCCAGGAAGGTCGACAATGCCGAGGGTGTCGTCAACAGTAAAAAAGTTCAATGCCTGTGTTTTGCCCGGTACGGAAGAGGTCTTTACCAAGCTCTTGCGGTTGAAGAGGTGGTTGAGCAAAGAAGATTTTCCTACATTCGAGCGACCGGCAACGGCAATTTCCGGATAAGAAGTCCCTCTAGGAGAAAGAAGGCGAGGGTAGTGGGCGGGTTCTAGCGCTGTCTTAATGAACTGCGGGTTGTTAAACGATGATTTGTTCATACATTGGCTTTGTGTGGTCGATTACGATCTCACGTACTTCTTCAGCGAGATGGTTGATGGTAATAGACACTCTGTTAGAAGGAAGGATATTGGCAATATGCTCCGACCATTCGATACAACAAATCCCTCCGGCATAAAAAAAATCTTCAAACCCCATTGCACAAAACTCCTCTTCGCTTTGTATTCGGTAGAGGTCGAAATGAAAGACGGAACAAGCTCCTTCATAAACATTCATATAATTGAATGTGGGGCTTGTCACTTTCGTGTTTTTGCCGCCTGTTACTCTTTGAATGAATCCTTTGATGAACGTTGTTTTCCCCGCGCCAAGGTCGCCGTAGAAACAAAGTACGCTGCCTGGAGCAACCAGGCTAGCAAAGTTCGCTCCAAGTTGCAGAGTCTCTTCTGGAGAATGCGTTTGTGTCTTACGAAGATGGTTATCCAAGAGCTGTTACTCTTCTCCCTCTTCTTCCTCTTCTTCTTCAATCCATTGGTTGACGTAAGGCATAAATTCTTCGAACTCGGACATCGTTTCGACAAATGCCGTTAATCTCGCCTCTTGCAAATGTTCCTGAACAAAAGCTAACAGATTTTGTGACAGTTCAAAGCGGTTTTGGTTTTGTACCTCATGGAGGCTCCAAGGCTTCAAATAGTTGGCTGTGAAGTCGTCAATAATCGCCTTCTTGCTGTTGTATAACTTGCTGTTGATCACAGAAGAATAGACAATTTTGGTGACAGCTTTCTTGCGAGGAAAGATGTATTTCTTGATGATGCCAAGATCTTCGGAGACAAAAAAACGTTTGATAGGGAGTCCGCCGACGCGTTCTTTGTTCTCCGGACACTTTGATACCCAGTCGTAGATCGCGTCTTGTGGATTGGGGTGTGTGTTGTCAGCAAAGACTCTACCAGTAAAAGGGCAGATGTAAATTTTCCTTGTTTCTTCGTTAACCGTTGGTGGGC
>JAFITR010000123.1 GCA_017116025.1 Simkania negevensis | reverse complement strand
CTTCGGAAATCCTGTTGGTATTGGCATTTTGGTTGGTTTGGCTGCTTTGTTGTTAATTTGTGTTGCTGTCCATGCATATAAAGAGGGTGGCATGAAAGAGATTAAAGATAAGAGCCCTGGGTTTTTTGCTTCTTTTGGGACAGGTTTGATCACGGGGCCCCTTGCTTTCTTCATTGCTGCCCTTTGTGTAAGGATGGGTGTTACTGGTTTTGGAGGGGGAGGGGCTGAAGGATCCAAATCCTGAAAAGAACCAAACAAAATAAAATTTTAAATAGGCGTTCTGTTTTCTTTAGAATTAGTAACATCTAGATTGTTTATTAGCGTTGTGCATGGTCCTTTAGATCAGAGGGGGAATCGTACACACTTGTTATCGAGGCAGCGCTGCCCGTTGGAGCAACATTGGTTTGGGCAAGCTCGTAGTACAGGGCAACACTGTGTGTTATTTATACACTTTTCTTCACGAGTGCAATAATTACGACCGCACATTGTCACGCACATATTGTTATTACAGAATTCATTACCGTTACAACAGATGTTGCCACATGCGTAGTTCTCGGAACAACATTGGCCGTTTATGCACTTTCCATGGTCAGAGCAACAGAATCCATTACAAAAGCCTCCTGAATGGCAACATATGGGCCCCTGATCACCACCACGGTAACAGCTGTACCCTGGGAGTACAACCTTGATTAGAGCCGGGTGTGCAAAAGCCTGTTTGGGAGTAACTGTTTGTAAAAATAAGCAACGTCGCGAAAACAGCCAATAAAAGACTTTTATTTAAAGTGCTCATTTCTTCTCCTTTGAGTTTTCCCGAAATAGTAGACTTTGTGTATAGAAAAGCATGTTATTGCACAATGTTTTTTCTGTAAAGCGAGCCTTCCCCTACGATTGACTCTTATGGAAGGTGACACTATACTTTCTCTTTAGTTCATTGTAGAGAGAGCTTTTTCTTGTCATGACAGATTCAGAAAATTTGGCTAGGGAGCCTATTCCGATTCCTAAGGGGCTTTACGATATTCTTCCTGTGGAGCAGGAAGGTGCGTTGTCTTGGCGCAACGTGCATTATTGGCAGTATGTAGAAGAGATGATACGCAAGACCGTTGCACATTATGGATACCGGGAGATACGCACGCCTATGTTTGAGCGTACGGAGCTGTTTGCTCGTGGGGTGGGGGAGGCTTCCGACATTGTGACAAAGGAGATGTATACGTTTATCGACAAAGGGGGGCGTTCGATGACGTTACGTCCTGAAGGGACAGCTCCCGTGATGCGTTCTTTTGTTGAGAAGCGTCTTGATACGCTGGCTCCCGTACATAAATTGTTTTATATGGGGCCGATGTTCCGTTATGAGCGTCCTCAGGCGGGGCGTTATCGACAGTTTCACCATTTTGGTGCAGAGGCGATAGGGGTGCGTTCTGCTGAGCAGGATGTTGAGTTAATCGACATGATCTACACTCTCTATTCGCGTCTTGGCATCAAAGGTTTATCTCTTTATCTCAATACTGTAGGAGATGTCGAAAGTCGCAAAAACTATCGGAACGCGCTACAGTCTTATTTGAGGCCTCACCTGAGCGATCTTTCTGCTGACAGCAAGAAGAGGTTTGAAGAGAACCCCTTGCGTATCCTCGACTCGAAAGACCGCAATGATCGGGCGATTGTCGCAGAGGCTCCTTCCATTCACGACTATTTAACTGAACGTTGTATGGAGCACTTTTCTTCTGTAAGAAGTTATCTTGAAAGATTGAAGATCCCTTTCCATATAGAACCTAAGCTTGTTCGCGGTCTTGACTACTATACCGATACTGTTTTTGAATTTGTTGCTGGCGAGCTTGGTGCTCAAGATACGGTGGGGGCTGGGGGACGGTTTGATTCGTTGATACGCGACTTAGGAGGCCCCAACCTTCCGGGTGTTGGTTTTGCTACCGGCATCGAACGCGTGATCCAGACGATGGTCGCACAAGGTATTCCTTTCCCTGCACGCCCTGTTGTCGACTTCTTTTTGATCCCTTTAGGAGAACGAGCCAGAGGCGTCTGTTTCGAGATTTTATGCAGTTTGCGTCGAGAAGGCATTCCTTCTGACATGGATTTGACGGGGAAGAAGCTCAAGGTTGTGATGAAGCATGCTGATCGGGCAGGGGTAAAACACGTTGTTGTTGTAGGCGATAATGAGATTGAGGCGGGCAAGGTAGAGGTACAAGAGATGGCAACAGGCAAGAAGAGGGCTGTCGATCTAGCTGATATTATTCAGAGCA
This sequence comes from Simkania negevensis, assembly GCA_017116025.1. Classification (GTDB taxonomy): domain Bacteria; phylum Chlamydiota; class Chlamydiia; order Chlamydiales; family JAFITR01; genus JAFITR01. The sequence continues at coordinate 1,879 of JAFITR010000123.1, read as the reverse complement.
TTTTAAAGGGCAAAAATGATTGATTATCGTAGGACGCACCACTGCAGTGCTTTGAGAAAAGAAGATATTGGCAAAAAGGTTACTCTTTCTGGCTGGGTTAACCGTCGTAGGGACCATGGTGGACTCCTCTTTATCGATTTGAGAGATTTGCGTGGTATTACCCAGGTTGTTTTTGATCCTACACTGAACGAAAAAGCACATATGGAAGCACAACATTTACGTTCCGAATGGGTGATTTGTATAAAAGGGGTGGTGATTTCGCGTGCTGAAGGGATGCACAACCTCAAGCTCCCTACCGGGGCTATTGAGATCAAGGTGGAGCAGTTTGAGATTTTGTCCAAGGCAAAGACGCCACCTTTTTCCATCTGTGACGAGGCGATTGACGTCAACGAAGAGTTGCGCTTGACTTACCGTTATCTTGATATTCGACGGGGGGAGATCGCTAAACGGTTGATGATGCGCCATCGCATCGTGGCTTCGATACGTTCCTATTTGAACGAGGAGGGATTCTGCGATATTGCGACACCTCTCTTGGGCAAGTCGACTCCCGAAGGGGCACGCGACTTCCTTGTCCCTTCGAGGGTACATCCCAGCTCTTTTTATGCATTGCCACAATCGCCACAGCTGTTTAAGCAGCTGTTGATGGTTAGCGGTATGGAACGCTATTACCAGATCGCTACCTGTTTGCGCGACGAAGATTTGCGTGCCAATAGGCAGCCTGAATTTACCCAGGTTGATATTGAGATGAGTTTTGGTTTCGCCGAAGACCTTTTCCATATCATTGAAGAACTCTTTAAAAAGACTTTTTTCGACTCTCTTGACGTTGATCTCATCGCCCCATTTCGTAGAATGACCTACGGCGACTGTCTCGAGTACTACGGAACGGACAAGCCTGACCTACGTTTTGGCATGGAGTTTGTTCGCATGGATGCTGTTGCCAAAAGGTGTGAATTCTCCGTCTTTCAGCAGCAGGTGGAAGGTGGGGGCATTGTGAAAGCGGTGTGTGTGAAGGGGGGGGGCAAACATCTCTCGCAAGGGGATTGACGAATACACGCGTTTTGTCTCCGACTTTGGCATCAAAGGGCTGGCGTGGATGAAAAAGCAGGAGGGCAAGCTTACCTCTAGCATCGTGAAGTTCTTTTCAGAAGAGTTGCAAGAGGAGATTGTCGAACTAACAGGAGTAGAAGAGGGCGACATCATCTTCTTTGTTGCAGACGAAGAGAAGCGTGTAAACCAAGCGATGGACCATCTGAGAAGAAAGATAGCCAAAGACCGTAACCTGGTCGACCCACACCACTACGAGTTCTTGTGGGTTGTTGATTTCCCCCTTTTCCAGTGGGATGAAGAGACGCAGAGCCTTGCCTCCGAACACCACCCTTTCACCTCTCCCCATTACGAAGATGTTCACTACCTCGATAGTGACCCTCTTAAAGTGCGCTCTTTGAGCTATGACCTTGTTTTGAATGGCCATGAGCTCGCTTCCGGCTCTCAAAGGATACACGATCCACAGGTGCAAAACAGGGTGTTTGAACTGTTGCAGTTAACGGAAGAAGAAATCCAAGAAAAATTCGGGTTCTTTATCGAAGCCCTGCAGTATGGCACCCCACCTCACCTCGGTATTGCTCTTGGGCTCGATCGCATAGTGATGGTAGCGACACAGACTGAAAACATCCGCGATGTGATCGCCTTCCCTAAGACACAAAAAGGGCAAGACCTGATGACACAGGCGCCGGCCCTTGTTCATCCCGAGCAGCTTAAAGAGCTTCACCTTCGCCTGCAGGTTTGATACAATTGCAAAAAATAACACGGCAATTGGAGATGGGTTGATTTGGGAAATCGTTAAAGAGCATCTAAAAATTTAACATACTTTTAGGTGGCT
>JAFITR010000122.1 GCA_017116025.1 Simkania negevensis | reverse complement strand
CCCCTCCGGGACAAAAACAAAACATCTTTGATGCTATTGGGGGCAGTACTGGGATCAGGCCTGACCCCAATGACTACGACAACATTTTTTTGAGCTCAAGACCGTAGTGATCTCCCGACTGAACAACAGTACCGCGGGCTATTTTAGTACCATTGACAGAAAGGAAAACAGGTTCGGTAACAGGGATATCAAACTGAATAACGGTACCAAGATTTATCTCTGCAAGCTCTCTGATTTCCATCGTTTTTTCAAGTAGGATGGCATCGACACTGAGTACTGTCCCCCTTAAGCTTCTCAAAATCTGCAACTTTGCGCTCTCTTTTTCAGCCATGATCGATACCTCCTAAAAGAGTTATGGTATAACTACTAAGCATTTTTTGCGCAACGGAAGCCGCATGTTGCATTGAAGGTACCTGGATTATTGCGGTGGCGGTGTGAGCAGCGCAGATCTTCTTTCAAACTTTTCCAACACCCTCCTCGCAAAACACGATAGACGCCTTGTATGGGCCCTGTAGGGTTATAGGGTTCTTGGACAGAGACTTCGTAGTAGTTGTAGCCGTACCAGTCTTGGCACCACTCGTATACATTCCCTATAATATCGTAAAGTTTATATCCGTTTGGAGCATAGCTCATCACTGCTGTCGAATCGGAGCTGAAGAAATTGGCATGTTTTTTTTCTATCCGCTCACCGGTGGGGTATATAGCATTTTCAACCCCTCCTCTGGAGGCAATCTCCCACTCGGCTTCGGTAGGAAGGCGTTTCCCTAGCCATTTGGCATAAGCGACAGCGCCATACCAGGTAACACCAACAAGGGGGTGTTTAGAGTAGCCGGACTCGATACTCAGCTTACCTGAGCGCTTCCTTATACGCGACTCTTTAAAGCGTATGATGTCGTGATTTTGGGAGTCTTTCTCCCCTGCGAGGTATTCAAGGAAGCGAATAAACTGCTCGTTGGTAACGCAATGAATATCGATACAGAAGGCATCGAGTTCTATCTGATGTTTTGGCATCTCGTCCCTATTACCATCGTAGCTGCCGCGCAAAAAGGTTCCCCCCTTGATCGTAACCATCTCGGTAGAAAGTGGCTCAACGACCTTGTTCTCGTTCTTTTGTGGAACGTAATGCGTGACCTGTTTATCACTCGAATAGACAATTTGTTGTGGAATGTTCAAAGTAGCAACAGAAGCTTCTTGCTGCTCTAGGATAGGAGCCGTCACGTTCTTAGGCGCTGCTTGTTGGCAGGTAGCTGCAGCAGATTCTTCTACTGAGATAGGAGGTGATGAGAGTGGCTCTAGAGAAGCCTGTGGTAGAGAAAGGGTTGGGTTAGGGTTAACAAAAGCCGAAGAAGGAGGAGAGGAGGCTGGCAAGCGCATGTCGAGCTCAGATAAATTTGACTGATACGACAACGGTTGTTCTTCTTGGATTTTCTCGACGGGAGAATCTGTCGTACCGGTAGCAAGAAGCAACTCATCCATAGCCTTGACAAGGGAAGAGGGGCGGTTGGCAGGGTTTGGATGAAGACAGCACATGACAAGAGAATCCCACCCGTTAACCAACTCTGGACGGCATTCCGAAGGCATCTCAAACGCCCCCTCAGGATACTTTTGGGTAAGCAGAAAATAGGCCAAAATACCGAAAGCATAAGAATCCACTTTCTCTTCTACCCCTTGCAGATCGTTCACCCTTTTTTGTTCAGGAGCCAAAAAAAGATAGCTCTGTAGAAACGCGTTGTGTAAAAGTGCAAGCTTCTCTGAATCAAATACTGCTCCAGAATAAAGATCTTCACCTGTCGATGAACTTGTGACAACAGGCTGGACCCCCAAAGCATCGGAAAGGTTTTTGTAGAGCCTGCTCAAAAATGAAGCTGGACCTATAATCTTCGTCAATCCAAAGTCCGACAACTGAAGCGACTCCCCCTCTTTACCCCTTCCCACAAGGATGTTGTTGAGCTTAAGTCCGAGGTGAGCAATACCACCTTGCAGCGTCTGTTTGTCATGGGCATAGTCCAAAGCAGCTGCAACCTGACGTAAAAAAAGCTCTACCTTCCCCTCTTTAAGCGGAGCTGCAAGCTCGTGCATGTATTGTGCAAGGTTGATTGTCTCCCCGATCACATTAACAACACAGTCGCAAACAAGAAAATAAAGGCCTTGAGCAAAAGAGATGTTGTGGATCCTGACAATGTTGGGATGTTCAAGAGAAGCAAGATACCCCACGTACTCTTCAAAACGCTGGATAAAATTGCGGTTGCAGGCAAGCTCTTCAGGTAACACCTTAAGCAGATACTGCCTCTTAATAAAACGATGCTCGGCAAGGTAGACTCCTCCAAAAACCCCTTGGCCCATCTGTCTGATAATTTTATAGTCGCCCAGAACCTTGCTGCTGCTCTGCTCATTCATCTACATTCACCCATCTACCGCTGTGTTTGATCCATTTTAGGCCCTGTATAGCACGGTAAGGTTTAATGAGCAATGGGAGGTTAACGAGACAACGGGGGGAGGTTAACGAGGCAGCGAAAAGAAACGCAAAGGCGCAAAGAGCGCAGAGAAACGCAGAGAAAAAGAGTTGATGTGAAACAAAAATGTTCGGATAGCAGCAACTACTCAAATATCCCCTCCTCGTCGGGATATCTGAGTAGTTTGCGTTTCTTTTCGCTGCCTCGTTAACTTAGGCGGCAGCGTTTTTTCTCCGTTGGCGGAAGAAGGGTTTTCTACTGTTTTTATGATGAGGGGAGAATTTTTTCTTTTCGGGCGAGAACTTCTTTTGTGGACGAGGGCGGAAGCCTTCAATCTCGATGACATCTATTTTTTGTTTTGTAAATCGTTCAATTTTTTTGACGAGAAGAGCATCATGTCCTGCGGCAAAGGAGAGGGCTACCCCCTTTTCTCCTGCACGCCCTGTACGCCCGATACGATGTATATAATCTTCTGGATTACGAGGCAGGTCGAAATTGATTACGTGTGTAACAGAAGGCAGATCGAGCCCTCTAGCAGCGACGTCTGTGGCGACTAGAATTTTGTGCTTACCTTCTCGCAACTGCATGATTGTACGTGTACGTTGCCGCTGGTTCATGTCACCGTGTAAAGCTACGGCACGGTGTCCCTGGTCACGTAGTTCCTCTGCCAACAAACCCACCTGTCTCTTCGTAGAGGCAAAGATGATGGTATAGTTGACTCCGTCCATACCGAGGATATGGTCAAGAAGCTTTTTTTTCTGATGTAGGCCATCAACATAATGCATTTTTTGGTCGATGTTCTCGTGCTTGGCATGGTCAGCATGAACAACAATCTCAAACGGATTGTTCAGCAGCTTTTCTGACAGCTTAACAACAGCACCCTTCAACGTAGCAGAGAAGAGGAGAGTTTGACGTTCTTTTGGCGTTGCAGCAACAATGCGTTCAACGGGATCGATAAAGCCCATGTCTAGCATGCGATCTGCTTCGTCAAGGACAAGAATCTCCACCCTCGACAGGTTAACCTTACCACGCTCCATCAGGTCAAGCAAGCGGCCCGGTGTAGCGACGAGGAGGTCGTGAGGCTTTGAAAGCTGATGTATCTGCGTCCCATATGGAACACCACCAAAAAGACAGACGGTCTTAACATTGCGCATGTATTTAGTGTATACTCTCGTCTGATCTGCTATCTGTAGAGCAAGTTCACGCGTTGGAGCAAGCACCAATACACGTGGTCCACGCCCGCCTTTTACCCCAGGCTTAGCCAAACGATCCAAAGCCGGCAAGATAAATGCCGCCGTCTTACCCGTACCAGTTTGAGCAGAAGCGCGCAAGTCAAACCCTTTAAGAATTTTCGGAATCGCCCGACTTTGAATCTCCGTAGGCTCTGTATAGCCCGTATCAGAAACTGCGCTCAAAATTTTTTTTCCTAACCCAAAACTACTAAAACTCATTTTATACCACCTAAAAGGGATGTTAAGCAAAGATTGTATATTATGTACGAAATCTTGTCACGGGCAAATAAATTTGCTTTTTAACACAGAAGATCTTGTCATATATTAAATATTTTACAAAAAAACTCATTAATTCGATTCTATGGAGAAGTCAGATGGCTGATTCGATTCAAAATGGATCTTAAGATAGGGACAAAAAGGGATGAGAGGGACGACAGAGACAGCGGGGAGAACAGAGACTGCCATCTC
>JAFITR010000121.1 GCA_017116025.1 Simkania negevensis | reverse complement strand
TTGTTTTTCTCCCACCTCATAAATAGCTATCCTGTGAATCTTGACGATCTTGTTTATCTTGTTACTTTCCGCCGCTACCCAAACCGCTGCTATCCAAACCGATTTTTTGCTTTTTGCTAGCAAACGATCGTCTGTTTGGTTATGATGGACTTTTTAAGCTCAAAATAAGAACAAACAAAAATTTTAACGGTTTTCTTTTCGGCTTGCGAAACTAAGACATAAAGGGCGTTTTTAACGCCTACAACTTCAGAACTGCAAGATGATGAAAGGTAAAGCCTGCGACCGTGGTAATAGCAGAGCGAAGCATGGATCTTTTTTCACACGACCTAAGCCCCCCCCTGTGTCTTTTTCCCGCCAAGACACCTCATGGCACTATGATTTTATTCTCTTATCCGATGCAATTGAGGTCTTTGGGTATGAGTGATCCACGCATTTTTTTCTTTGCTACCATCCAAATGGTTTGCGGCTAGCCTTTCGTCACAACATCAGGTGATGGAATGCAAATAATGCTACTCAATGTGGACTCTAAAGAAGTCCGCTACGCTTTACTCGTCAATGGAAAGCTTCGGGATCTTGTTCTCGAACGCAAACGTGCCCGCCAGCTTGCTGGCAACATCTACCGAGGACGCGTAACGAATATCCTTCACAATATCCAATCGGCTTTTATCAATATCGATGACGGGGAAAATGGGTTCATCCATATCTCTGACATCCTTGAAAATACGCAGAAATTTGAGCAGATGTTCGAGATGGACTTTAAGCTCGACTACGACATCTCTTCTATTGATACGAAAGAGAAGTCAAACGTTGACATAGCACAGCTATTAAAGCTCAACCAAACCGTCCTCGTACAGGTGATCAAAGAACCCATTGGCACAAAAGGTGCGCGGTTAACATCTAACATCTCCCTAGCAGGCCGCTACCTTGTCCTCCTTCCTAATTCTCCCCATGTTGGCGTATCGAGAAAGATAGAAGACCGGAAGATTCGTATGCAGTTAAAACGCATCATACGTTCTCTCAACATCCCAAACAATACTGGCATTATCTGCCGTACAGCGAGCAAGAATGCGACGGAAGAAGCTCTGATTGAAGAAGCAAAAGAACTGCTTGAGCTTTGGGAAGGGGTCATGACAAAGTTCCAGAAGGTGAACAAGCCAACGTGCCTTTACGAGGAATCGGACCTCGTCAAGCGTACAATTGTACAAGCTGTAGACAAGAAGGTTTCACGCCTGCTCGTCAACGACTATGCAACCTTCCAGCTCTGCAAAAGGTTGTATAAGAAGTACATGGAAGAACACCCTCTACGCATTGAATACTATCGCGATAAGACACCGATGTTCGAGCGTTTTAACGTCGAAAGAGAGATCGAACGTTGTACACAGAGAAAAATCTGGCTGCCTAGCGGAGGCTACCTGTTTTTTGATCACACTGAAGCGATGCACACAATTGACGTAAACAGTGGTCGATCAACAACGTCCAATACCTCTAATGTCGAAGAAACCCTTGTACATCTCAACTTGGAAGCAGCGGAAGAGATTGCTCGCCAGCTTACCTTGCGCAATATCGGCGGTTTAATCATCTGCGATTTTATCGACATGCGCTACAAAAAAAATCAACGCAGGGTCCTCGACAGGCTAAAACAGTGTATGAAAGAAGACTCGGCAAAATGTACAATCTTGGGTATGAGCGAATTTGGGCTAGTAGAGATGACCCGACAACGGCAACGAGAATCTCTGATGCAAACGTTATTTACCGAATGTCTCTATTGCAAGGGTGCAGGGCTCATAAAAACTCACGAAAGTACCAGCTTGGAAATAGAACGAGCACTCAAAAAAGTAATCGGCTGTCAGCAGCAATACGCCCTACGACTCGTCACACACCCCTACCTCGACGAACATCTTTCCGTAACCGACAAGAATTTCTTAGAGCTTCTTGCTGAAGAGCTGAATGCCCGGATTGAATTTTCCAGCGACAGCAATCTTCATTTGAATGACTTTCAATTTATCTCCACAACAAATGGTAAGCAGATCGAACTATGAGCCTCTCGCAATATACTGGCCTAATCAACGACTCCGATCTCCCAGCTGAGATAAAAACAATCCTGCTCAGACTTGCAACAGATTACGCTTTGGCGCAGCAAAACAGAAAAGAGATTGTACAAGACTCTCTACCTCTCTTCAAACAGCTTGTCTTCCTAGTACAAAAACAATTTAAAACCCCATACATTTTTGCCCCTTATCACAAGGCAATCAGAGAACCTATTAACTACCAGCTGTTTGGGGTGGAGTTTTTCCGTTCATTTGTCGACATGGACCGCTCTACGCTATCGGACGCAGACAACCTCAAGCAGATTGAGGTCCATCTCCAAAGGGGTGACAACGTGGTTCTATTCTCTAACCATCAATCCGAAGCGGATCCGCAGATCCTCTACCTTCTCCTTGAAAAGAAGTATCTTCACCTTGCTCAAGAGATGATCTTTGTTGCTGGACATAAAGTGACGACCGACATCCTTGCTGCCCCGTTTAGCATGGGGTGCAACTTGATTTGTATCTATTCAAAAAAACACATCGACTTCCCTCCCGAACTCAAACTTGCCAAACAACGACACAATCAGAAAACGATGAAGCTAATGGGCTCTTTACTCAAGGAAGGAGGCAAATGCATTTATGTTGCCCCTAGCGGAGGGAGAGATCGACGCAACTCTAAAGGAGTCATCGATATCGCTCCATTCGATGCCCAGAGCGTTGAGATGTTCCGCCTCATTGCAAGCCAAGCTAAAACAACTACCCACTTTTATCCCCTTGCCCTCGCTACATATGATATCCTCCCTCCTCCTGCGGAGGTCGAGAGCAAGCTAGGAGAAGAGCGTAAGGCACAATATTCTCCTGTACACCTCTCTTTTGGCAAAGAAATCGACATGAATCACTTCCCCGGCAACGAAGAAACCGACAGGCACAAAAAACGGGAGGTTCTTGCCCAACACATCTGGTCACTTGTCAACAACGCCTACCAACAATTTCCTTAAGTGGCGCAGTTTTAGCGACTTAAACGATTTAAGCAGCAACGGAAAGAACAAGATCGTCAAGATTCACAGGATAGCTACTTATGAGGAGGAAGAAAGACAAAATACGAATAACAGTATGCTGCCCTCCCTTTAAATAACATTTAAAAATTGACTACCAAGGAGTTCTCTTTGACTCTACTAAATACTTTGATCCTAACCCCTGATGTTCATTATTGGGAAACCCATGTTTTTGATTCGCAAGGAAACATACAAGAAAGCTTATGGAAAGAAAAGGATCTCGAGTTTCTTCTTCCTGTAATTCAAGATACTTTTGCCCAGCTGTTGCAAGAATCCTTTAATGCAAAAAAAAATACGAATAGACAAATTCAATTAACCTACGCATCAAACAACATAGAAATTATTTGCCGGCTTGCTTCAGAAAAATTGGGAATCTCTGTTTCTATAGATTTAACTACGCTGCAGAGAAAGGTACAAGTTCCAATTAAGCTAACACACAATGGAGAATTGTTAATTACGATAAACTGTTCGTTATCGCACTTGCTTGACCTTTCCTATTTCAAAACGATGCCCCGGTTTAAGGAAACGGGAAAAGACAACCTTCCGTTGAATGTTGGTGATTTGAATGATGTGGATGTGAATGTGGATCATAAGGAAGACGTTGAACTTTATCGCTTGTTTTTTTCATGTGTAGAGAAAGGGGAGTTGTTAAGACCCACTAATGTGGAACAAGCCTGTAAACTGTTTTATCTTGGATGTTACTTCGGGTGTTCTGAAAAGTTTCTTGGGCCTGTTTATAATTTTGTCGAGGAGACCCCCTTAAAAAAAGAGGAAGCTCTTCATTTAGCAGAACATGCTTATCGATTTCATTCTTCTACATTACAACAGATCTTGTCTTCGTGTTATCTGTCGAAACTAAATTCTAATGAAGTGGTTTCTTTTCTAGACGAGCTTAAAAATAGAGGAATCTCCTTTAGCTCTTTAGTTCTCAAAGGATGTAAATTAGATGCGCCTCTCCTTGCCTGGTTCAAACAACATGCTAACGAAATTACGACTCTTGATATTTCGTCTGCACAGCTTCACAATCCTGCTGATTGGACCGATGCATTAAGCAATAATCCCTCTTTGAAGGTTTTGAATATATCGAATACCCTAATCACTACTTTGCCACACGGGTGTGATAATCTGGAAAAAGTCAATGCTTCCGGCTGTTCTCAGTTAGTCGATGCCAGCCCTCTTAATAATCTTAGGGAGCT
>JAFITR010000120.1 GCA_017116025.1 Simkania negevensis | reverse complement strand
ATCAAAACTGTATGGAGCCTTGTTCAACGAGGGTGGCGGGTCCTGTCATAGCAATTTTCTCCCACCGACCGCGGCCTTTTTGGTTGAAGGAGATGAAGATGGTGCCGCCTGAGCGGGTGTTGATGGTGACAGGGGAGTCTGCTTGGTAGAGGTGTGCGGCGACGAGAGCCGATGCTGTGGCGCCTGTACCGCATGCGAACGTTTCGGCTTCGACGCCACGTTCGTAGGTGCGTATGGTGATAGAACGGTTGCTCTCTAGCTGTGCGAAGTCGACGTTTGTACCTGCAGGGGCAAATGTGGGGTGGAAGCGAATGGCTTTCCCTAGGGCATGAATGTCGATGTTGTCTAGGTCAGGAAGGAAGAGGACGGTATGGAGGACGCCTGTGTTGATGGTGTGGCAGGTCCATTCTCTTCCAAGGGCATCGATTGTTAAATCCCATTGTATGTCGCTGGCTTGCCCCATCTCTACTGTAACAAGATCTTTTTTGTAGTGGATTTGTAAGAGGCGTTCTGCTGTCTGGATGCGATACTTTTTTTTCGACATGCCAAGTTTGAGGATAAACATGGCTAGGCAACGGATGCCATTGCCGCACATCTCCGCTTCGCTACAATCAGAGTTGAAGATGCGCATGGTAAAGTCGGCGTCGGGTAAAGAGGCTGTTTCAAGGAGGATGATGCCATCGGCGCCGGGACCTGAGGCGGGGTTGCACAGCTTCTCGACGAAAGAAGAGGGGTGTGTAGGGAAGAGTTGCTTCCTGTTGTCGAAAAGAAGGAAAATGTTCCCTGTTCCGCTGTATTTGCAGTAGGGCAGTGATTGGTTTGTTTGGGTTATGATGCGTCAACCTCTTGGATGTTGGAAATAATTTTGTCGAGAAGGTTGTACTCGAGAGCCTCTTTTGCGCTCATCCATGTGTCACGGTCGATCGCTTTCGCGATCGTCTTTTCGTCTTTTCCTGTCGTTTCACAGTAGAGGTTGATGAGCATCTCACGCGTCTTGAGCATCTCCCTAGCTTGGATTTCAAGGTCTGTCGCTTGGCCGCGGATCACACCGTTGATGAGAGGTTGGTGGATCATCACCCGCGCGCGCGGCGTAGAAAAGCGCCTGCCTTTGGAGGCACATAAGCTGAGGACAGATCCCATAGAGGCTGCTATGCCTGTGACGAGAGTGGTGATAGGCGCGGTAAGGAGTTGGACCTGGTCCCAGACCGCCATGCCAGCGGTGACAGAGCCTCCAGGAGAGTTGATGACGATGGTGATCGGCTTGCCAGAGGCTTTTGCATCAAGGTACCAAAGCCTGCGGATTACCTCCCTGGCAGTCTCGTCGTCGATGGCGCCACAAATAAAAATGCGTCTCTTGTCAAGAATGCTTATGTCAATCTTATCTTCGACCGTTTGGATTTCTGCGGCAGCCATCTTCTTACTCTCCATATCTATGAGATTTTGCTTTTTTTCGACATTATTCCTACAACACCCCCTTTTGGTCAATATCTTATGGCTATCAAAATCTTTTTGATAAAATTGCGGCGGTGGTACACCGAACCGACTACTCAGAGTAGTCGCTCTTTTTATTGACGATATGTTATTCTTTAGTGAATAATTGCTTATTCACGATTAACTTGTTATTAACCTTAGTTATTAAAAGAGATTTTTTTATGAGCGGTTCTCTTCCTCCTGTAGGCAGTACAAATTTTGTTGCTAACGGCTCGACACAAAATCCGAGTTCTAATAATGCAATTCAAGGCGGAGTGCAAACTCTTGCCGCTGTAGTGGATAAGGTTGGGGGTGCTGCTTTGGGTGCCACTGCTACTGCTACTTCTGACGAGGCATACTATAGCGCTGCGAAAATTTTGGCTTCCCACCAAAAAGAGCTCATTCACATGGCGGTATCAGGGAACGGATCTGATACAGATATTCTTGCAATCTTGGCCTTAGATTCAAGTTCTTTGGAAGGTCGGGCGGCGATTGATTTTGCGCGTTCTCTTCGCTTACCTGTTCCGGGTGGGCAGGGATATTCAAATGTAAATAGTATTAATGCAAACCGTCGTATGCTGACTCAAGAGGATCGGGCGCACATTCGGACTATGTGCGTTGGAGCCGCAAAGGATGATGTTATTTTGGATTTTTTTGGCGTAAGTGCAAATTCTCCCTTTGGTCAGGTGATTATTGTGTTTGCCGAAAGTTGCCGCCTTCCTTTAAACCGTAATAACGTCCCTCCGCTGGCCGCTGCCGCTGATGATGATGACGATGGCTCTATACAGAGGTTTTCTCCCTTTCAGCAAGGTGCGCGGACTGTTAAATTGAGTGAAGGAGAAAGATCTGGGATTTTAGGGATAACAGGTGGGATTCAATGTCGTGAGGAAGATCTCTCTCTGATGTTAGTTATTATGGGTTTCTCTCCAGGTTCTGTTAAGGCTGAGGCGGCTATAGCCTATGCTAAGCAGGCGCCTCATGGCGGCCAAAGTAGAGGGGAAAACAGCAATGATCACAGTACAACGGCTGCTGCTGCCGCTAAAAGCGGGGTTGAAGACTCTCCCTTTGCCACTACTTGGGGATCTGGCGTTGTTTTGGGGTTAATGGATTCTGCTCCCCTAACGCGGTCTGGCTCCGAGCAGGGAAATCCGCTGCTTGTTGATCTTAATTCGGTTCAGAAGAATACGATCGAAACGATGGTAGGGAGCGGGCAATCTGATGAGGAGATTATTGCTGCTTTGGAGACAAGTAAAGATATTATTTTGTTTCACTCGGTTGTCAACCATATCAGCACTATCCGTGCTGCTCAAAACAGCACAGCACTGGCTGCTGTCGCTCAAGTACAGCAGGCTGCGGTCGTTGCTCATGTTGGTCATGTTCAAGACAGCCCGCAAAAAGTTTTGGATGTTGTGATCCCTGATGCTGCTAAATCTTCCCCTACGAATCCAGCTGAAGCTGTCAGCAGGAATGAAGTTGAAGAACTTACTTCAGATCAGATGGGATGTCTTGAAATGATGGGAATGGCCGCTGGCAAGCCTACTGCTTTGAGTCTGAAGGATGTTTGTGTTGCTTCGGGGATAGATAGTAAATCCTCCCAGTTTCCTGCGGCTTGTGAGTATGTCGAAAAACTCCGTGCCCCTGCCTATACGCGTTATAACAATCTGAGATTCACGCGAGCAGCGCCAAAGATCGTTCTTAGTTTACTTGCAGATAGTGACGGGGTTAGGCAAAATGTTTCTAATAATGATATTCTTTCGAGTTTGGGTTTTCCTTTTTTGGAAGACAGGCCATACCTTTCCCTCAGCTCTAAGCTGGCTCTTGATGAGGCTGTTGCATCTATTAACGGGTTTCGTGCGAACTACGCCTCTTTGGATAAAGATCGTGTCAGGGAGCTTTGGGGGCCAGGCCGTAAAACGGTTGGTGAAATCTGTGAAATAGTAGGGCGGTGTCCAGAGGATAAGGAAGTGGTGGCTTACGTTGAGCAGCTTGTGTCAGACGCGCTACGTGCTGAACCAGGTGCATCCAGCCGTTGAAGTGGAAGCAAGGGCTGAATGGATATCTCGACTCTTGAAAAGAGAGGGTGTTTGCCTTTACAAAAGGAATTTTTTTATCGACAACATGCTGTTCTTTAGTTGGCAGTTTTGTTGTTATTAACATTTTATTAAAACAAGGTTTCTTTATGTCTGTTCCTTCTTCTTCCTCTTCGGGCAACCATGCAGTCTCTTTAGGATCTGTTATTAACGGCAATACGAACTCTAATGGTGTCAGTACAATTCAACACGGATTAGGAAGTGTTGCTTCTGTAGCGAATACTGTAGCGAATACTGTAGCGACTGTTACTTTGAGTTCTAATGCCTCTGCCGCCGCTGCTAGCGATACTGTTGAGGCCCAAAGAGCCAGGCAGCATGAACTTAGTGAAGCTGAAAAAGCTACGATTTCATCCTTGAGAAAGGACGGTTCTGAGGAGGAACTTGCTCAGGTGTTGCGGCATTTTGGTTGTTCTCCAGGTTCTATTAAGGCTGATAGGATTATGGCCTTTTTCAGGAAGGCGCCTTGTAACGGTGGCGTGGTTCAAAGTAGAGAAGGAAACAGCAATGATACTAGTGCAGCGGTTGCTGCTGCTGCTGCTGCTTTTGCTGATGCTTTCCCTGCAATAAGAAATGGGCGTACTCTTCGACCCCTGAAACCAGATCTTCCCAGGAATCAGCAAGTATCTTTGGATTACAAATTGGCTGCAGAGCTGCTGCTAGCTGGTGCTTCGGAGTCAGATGTTTTTAGGGAAATGGACATTGCAAAAGACTCTGTAGATAACTCTAGAAAACAAGCGTGTGTTAAACGGATTGCTGGCCTA
>JAFITR010000012.1 GCA_017116025.1 Simkania negevensis | reverse complement strand
CTGTTGTCCCTGCTGTCCTTGCTGTCCCTTTTGTCCCTTTTTGTCCCTGGTTGTCCCTAACCCTCAACTTCCTACTTAACGCCTACACTGTAAAAATATTCCTTGACTTACCTTTCGCTTGCTAATAAAATGTTTAAAGGCATACATAGGTAATCAAGACGTAAAAAGTTAAACGTATAGCTATTTTAGGAGGGGAATATGGATACGACGAGTACAGGTGGTGGTGATACGTCCTTTGGAAAAACACCACAATTTGGCTTGGGCGATGGAAGCCGCACTGCTCAACCAGTTAGATCAGAAGAACTCTCCCCAGAGGACCAGAAAACACAAAAAGTACGAGAGGCTTTCGGATATACACAAAGCTCCTTTGGCTATTTGCCGAACGCAGCCAGTCCGGTTACAGACCGTCTCTCCCAATGGCGTCGGGCGCGCAAAACAACGCAACAAGCTCCTGGCTATGGTACCGTAGAGCCTATGCGGGCGGGTATCTCCGCTTATGAAACGATGACCAAGGGCGATGTTGCTCAACGCTTTTTTGCAGCAATCCCTTTTGCATTAGGCGGCTTCTTTTCTAGTGATTTTCGTAACTGGATGGCTGGCGATCGTACTACAAAAGAAGCAGTTAACGAATCCGTTCGGGGACTCCAGCAAGAGACATACGACACAAGAGACAGTGTTGATAATATGCGCAGGGACATGTCCCAGCTCCACACAGCGGTGGGTGGCCGGTTGACTGGTGTGTCTGGCGGCCTCGTCGCTGATCAAAAGAAGCTCGAAAAGAAGCTGGATGAGGTAGTAACCAAACTTGTCAAGAGTCCGAACGACCTAAAACTTCAAGCTCTGAAGAAGCAGTTGGAAGGCTTAATCGGAAGGATTGGCAAGTTAATTACTCGTAGAGAAACTTTAATGCATCAAGTTCGCGATACGGGTAAGGAAACCGAAAGCGTTGCAGTAGAGGTGTCAACTTCGGTAGAAAAAGCTGCTGAAAATAGAAAAAACAATCGCCTCGCTATTGAGCGCGCACGTTTGCCTTTTGCGTTGGCAGCCCACTCCTATATTAAAACTTTAGAAAACCCTTCATCGGGTAGACCTATTTCTTTAACGATTCTTTATGACAAAGGAGATCTTGGAACAGAGAACTATGAGAAAGTTGCTCTTAGTAAAGGTATTTTGTATAAGCGTGTAACTGGACTGTTGGGGACAGTTTCTTATAAGCTTGTTAAAGAGCTTGATTCTGATGCCGTAACAGAAACAAGTAAATATTTTACGAAATTGTCGTCAGGAAAATTTGCCGTTATCGAGATTTCTTCCGTTAACCAAGATACTGATGGAGAAACTTATGTTGCTTGTCGAAGATTTGTTTCTTCTGCTAGTCGCGAAGTTCCAGATGAGGGAGCGGTGTGTCGTGATATTCATAATCTGATGTTGAATGAAGTTGCAAAAGCTAAAAAACAGATGGCTGAGGGCAAATCAGACGATTTGGATACGATGTATGCTAACGCTGAGAAAGCATTATACGCAGCTGGCGTGGGACAAACATATTCGGATTTTAAAAAACTACAACAGTTGCCCGATGCGGTAGCTGTACGGGCTGCTGGTGAACCGCTAATGGCTAAACTTCCTTCTATGGCAGACAAAGTTAATCCGAGGCTTGCTTCTTCTTTTGAAATCGATCGAATGTTGAAACAATATGAAGAGGTTGTTGATCAAGAATTTGACATGGAAGTCCGAGGAAAAACATGGTCGAAATCTCTGGATTTAGCAACAGGAGTATATTCTGTAGAGGAGGGGGGATCACTTCTGGCGCATCCTGCTGGTGAAATGGGAAGACTTAAAGGCAGTATTGACGAGACTAGAACTGCGATCCGTCAAGCGATACACGAAGCAGAAAGGCTCGATCAAGAGCTGGAAGGTCTGGGAATCACGGGGATAGGCCCTGGGTTCGGCCCGATCACGGAGCAGCAGAGTAGAGCTGTTGAAGATGAGCGCCAGCAGGTGCTAGGGCAGATAGGACGCTTGGAGGAGCTTGTGAAAAACTCACCCTCGCTCGGTGCTGCAACTAAAAATCGCGACGGAATTCTTCTTCAGCTTAAAGTATTTAGGCAGAGGATGGAGGATCTTAAAAGCAGAGAAGAAAAAGGTGTTTTAGGGGCCTATAACGATTTTCTAGAAGGCTCGACAGAGCTCAAAGGGCTGCTGGAGATGCAAAAAGACTTGAACGGTGTACAGCGTGATATATCCGACTTTAAAGTCGGATGGTTTGCACGTCAAAAATTCAAGTTATATAACGCGCTCTATGGAAAGGTGGAGGGGGCAAAAGAAGCCACTGTTAAAGGCTGGTTTAAAAACAAGCTGGAAAGTGCTATCGATTTTCATCGAAAAGGAGCTTTAGATCAGTCGGCACGGCTTATTTCAGCGCTTTCTCAAGGGCTGGCTGATGCAGTAAAAAACATTCCCAAACCAACAGATTTTACCACCCCAGATATGTCGTCTCGATTCGTTGGGCAGGATCTTGCCAGGGCGTTGTCGGGAGAGAACTATGCCAAGGACGATACCCAAAGTACTGAGAGTGGAAGCTTGCGCCTTGATGTAGCTATCAAGCAGCGTTTTTCCGGAATGCTTCATGAAATGTTGGCAGGGCGTCCTGTTACACAGCCATTGAACGAAGGTGAATCTCGGCGTATGGCAGGGAGCATGTTGCGTTCCCAGATGGAGCAGGTTTTTGAGGAAACCCAAAAATCCGTACCAGGTATGGTTGATACAGGAATAAACTTGGGTCTTACACGTTTATTCTCTGATCAAGCATATTTTGACGAGCATGCAAGCCCTGGCCTGGCACGCAAATACGTTGCAGAGGTCCGTGACAGGATCGATATTCATCTCGGTCAGTATAAAACCTTGCGTACAGACTATGAAAAACTGTTAAATTCTACCGATCCGGAGAAGCTTGAAGAGGCTCTTGAGATAGCAACGAGCCTAGAGAAGGCTGGTATCTCTCCCAAGATGATACGGCACCTCTGTGCTGTTGAAGACTGTGCTAAGCTGATGGAGGCAAATAATCCGGAGCTGACTACACGCTTTGTGCAGAGGGCTTTGCTTGCTTCTGCAGGAAACCCAGTAGGGGTCCTTGCTATGCAAGTTATCGATGCAGAATCCGAACGCACCCTTCTCGAGCGATGCCGCCAGATTCAAGCAAACAGTAGAGATATCCTTGCAACCAATCCAGAGCACCCTGACAATATTGAAACACGTATCGTTGTTCGCGACCTCCTTGGAAAGATGACCTCCGATGAACACACAGCAGTTGCTGCAGGACATGGGGTTCCTAATAGATTGCAAGCACAATTTGACTCTCTCCTAAACCAACATTTTCGTACGGCAAATGTTGAATCAGACGGCCTCGATCCTGAATCCGCTGTTGCTCGCATAATGCAAAATGAAGCCTTAAAAAGTGTATTCGGTGTTGCACCAGAAAAAGTCAAGTCGAAATATGCCGAAGTCAGGAAAAATAGAGAGGTAATGAAGCAAGCGAGTGGAGAACTGCAAAGAGTATTCGGGGAACGATATCAAGAGATGCCGGAGGCAAGCAAAAATATTGCAATGAGATCTTTAGCAAATTTCGATAACCTAGCAGCCTTCGTAGCTCACAAAGAATACTTACAGGAGAACTTCCCAGATTATGCTGCTGAGCTCATTAATGCCGAACAACAACGATTTTTCGATTTTGTTATCACTGAGGCTGCCAAGCAGGTCGCAGCTCGCCCAGCAGCGGCAGCAGTGCCTTTTCCAATAGGAAAAGAGCAGGACGGCCTAACGTCCCTCCGGGAATCGTTGTTGCCAGAGAGGCAGGAAGGGAATGAACGAGGTCTTGATTTTACAAGGCGAGAGGAATATGGGCCTACCAAAATACGAGCTGCCTTACCTCCATCCACAACAGCAAGCCCAGCTGGCGACACGTCTGTGAAGCAGCCGTTGTTAGGAACAGTGGTGCCACCAGGAGAGGTGGTGGATGATTCTGCGTTGCTGCAAGGAGCGGTGGTGGAGCAGCCAGAAGCGGCTGCTGCTGCCGCGTCAGCAGCACCGCCGCAACCGATTCCTACAGTGGAAGCGCTGATTCAAAACTTGATGAAGGCCAAGGAGGCCAGCGATCCTCTTGCTATTTCATCGGCAATGAAGGGGCTGGAGGAAAAGAGAGCTTCTATTATAAGCAAAAAAATTAATCTTAATGAACTTGCCAAGTCGCAAGGTAGAAAAGAAGATTTGTCGCCCGAAGAAAAAAGCCAGGTTTTAAAGAAGATTATCTCGGATTTGTCCCCCAAAGCAACTCAGGAAGTGGGACTTGATCCTACTAAGCCACCTGCTGCCGCAGAGCCTGCGGGGAGTGAGTGGGAAAGTGTTTTGAAGATACTATTCGGAACAACCTATACGTCTCTAGATGCGCGTAAATCTGCTCAGGTAAGCGACTATAGCTCTACAAAACAAAGAATAAGAGAGTTTGTCCAAGAGCTGAGGGATGACCCGGAGATGAAGAAAATTCAAGATGCTCTTAATTTTTGATAACGCAAGAGGCGTAGAAGGGCGGCGTTGGGAGTGTAGCCGTTGGCGCTCTGCATGGTCCTTCAGACCAGAATCGTATTCTACGTTTACCTAGGCCTCCTAGGCCTACACTTTGGGCCTTCGGCCCGTCGTTCCGACCTAGGCTATAGCTGCTTGCAGGACCTTTGGTCCGCTAAAAACGGTGCTGTTAAAAGCAGCCTGAAGGTCCTGCGAGCAGCTGCACTGCACTTTTGGACCTTCAGTCCGCCCCTACCGGATGGCTTAGGGGGGCGGAACTTCTTGTTTGTCCGTTTTTTTTTGTTGCTGCATGGATAGTGCATTTGTTATGAGAGTAGACGAATAAAAAACGATGCTGTTAAAAGCGGGCCGAAGGTCCTGCAGGCAGCTATAGCCTAGGTCGGAACGACGGGCTGAAGGCCCAAAGTGCAGGCCTAGGAGGCCTAGGTAAACGTAGAATGCGATTCTGGTCTGAAGGACCATGCAAAGCGCCAACGGCAATACAAGGTGTCGTTCCATGCCCCAGTCCCTTATACACCTGCCCATTCACATTGTCTTTAGCACAAAAAACCGTGATCCTTTGATCGATCATGCTATTGAACCTTCCCTATACGCCTTCCTTGGCTTTATCTGTAACGAAATAAAATGTCCCCCAATCAAAATCAATGGCATGCCCGATCACGTGCACATTCTTGCCAACCTTTCACGTAACGTTACCGTTGCAAAATTTGTAGAAAAGGTCAAAACGGAATCGTCTAAATGGATGAAAAAGCAACATGCTCAGTACACGCAATTTACCTGGCAAAAGGGGTATGGAGGCTTTGGAGTAGATCATGAGACCTTGCCGAGGATCGAACAATATATCATCAGTCAAAAAGAGCACCACAAGACAAAGACGTTCAAAGAAGAATTGTTGGCGTTTATGCGGTATTACAAGATGCCCTACGATGAAAAATATTTGTGGGATTAGGTGTTGTAGCCGTTGGCGCTCTGCATTTTCAAATAAAGAGAGTTGTTTGATCTCTTTGATAGAGAGGCAGGATCGAGAGCTGCATTCCCGCGTGATAATGATGTGGCATAGGTTTTCAATCGCCCTCCGGGCTTCTCGAGTTTGGCAGTTTTGAAATCCGGCCAAAGGCTTGGGATTTCTGTTTAGTGTCAAGAGATGGTTAGATATGCGACAAAAAAGCCGGCCGAAGGCCGTGCAGGCAGCTATAGCCCAGTCTAAGCGAAGGGCCGAAGGTCCGAGTGCAGGGCTGGGTACGGTATAAATAACGATATGGTCTGAAGGACCATGCGAAGCACCAATACAAGGACTATCGAAAGGATCACGGTTTTTGCTGTTTAAAACAACGTGGATGGGTAAATGTATAGGAGATGAAGGATGAAACGACACCTTTATTGTATTGCCGTTGGCGCTACGCATGGTCCTTCAGACCAAAATCGTATTTTGTGCCTTACCCAGTCCTGCACTCGGACCTTCGGCCCTTCGTTTAGACTGGGCTAGAGCTGCCTGCAGGGCCTTCGGCCCGCTTTTTGGGGCGAATAAAGGATCGGAGTAGAGGGATTCGAACCCCCGACCTACTGCTCCCAAAGCAGCCGCGCTAGCCAGGCTGCGCTATACTCCGATCAAAGAAAGGCACCATCTTAACAAGCCCATATTTTTTATGACAGGCAAAAAAACAGTAAAAGAGAAGTAAAGGTGCCTCTTTTGCGTTCTCGGGGTCTTTACGATATTACACAGCCGGAAGGGGTGCAGCTGCAGGTGACATCTTTTTTTGATTGTTGCAGGAGTACTGTTTGTGCAACGATTACTGCTTGTGCAGCGGTAGTCGTGTCTCCTGCTAGCACATTCAATCTC
Source organism: Simkania negevensis (assembly GCA_017116025.1). Classification (GTDB taxonomy): domain Bacteria; phylum Chlamydiota; class Chlamydiia; order Chlamydiales; family JAFITR01; genus JAFITR01. The sequence continues at coordinate 11,676 of JAFITR010000012.1, read as the reverse complement.
GGCCCAGTCGATGGTGTCAATCCGGGCGACGTTGTTAGTGTACTCGTTGCAGCCGATTCTGTTGGTGCGCTCGCCGCTGCTGGTGCCGCATCTGATTGCCTGTCTCCTTCATCGACGTCTATCAAAACATGAAGCAGTTGTTTGGAGATCTCGGTAGTTGGGCGCCTTCTAGGTTGTGGCGGGTTTTTCCAGTTGATATCTTCAAACAATAGGCACTTTTTGAGATCTTTGATCGAAGGGGGTGTATGTCGAAATCCAAAGATGAATAGGAGCAAGTGTTGGAGATCCTGATCTAATTCTAAAAAGTCTTCGGGCAGAGTCAATTTAGGGGTTGTAATAAGATCTTTGCCGGTAAGTAATCGGTATGCGATCTTCCCAAAGCTGTGGGTAAGAGCGTTGGGGTTTGGCAAGAAAAGAGAAAAACGAAGGACTTTAAGGTGGCTTTCCTTGGTAATAGAGAGATCTGTTGGGTTGATATCAATGTTGGTTATATGATTTTTTTCTAATTCTTCAAAGGCAAGGAGCAGTTCGACCAGGTAGACCTTATAGTCGTTCCATTCCTCGTCCGTAAGAGGATACGGAATCCTTTTCAGGTACCTAGAGAACGAGGCTCCAAAAGTCGCTTCGTAGGTAATCTCACAGGTGTTGTTTTTGTATGAAACAGAATGGATTTTGGTGATGAAGGGAGAAGCGCATTGCTGCAAAGAGGATATGAGGCGAACAATCTTCTCTCTGGAGGCATCCGTGCAGTGGATCTCTTGAAAGGTGGCAGGAGAATCTGTTGTCGGGTTCATAAGAACGCAGGTAGATTCAGTCACTTGAGTGGATTGAGAACGAGGATGCTGGGCTATGGATCTCTGACAGGTCTTTCGGACTCTTTGGGCTGTATCATCAATATCGGAGTGGACAGCGTGGGGGTCGATAACGGAGAGGTCGAAGGGGTTATCCAAGGACCCGGTTGAATCAAACAAGGGCCAGTCTGGATGAGAGGGCTCTATTGGGCTTCCTGGTGGGGTTCCTGGATTTGAGTGGGTTCTTTCCATAATAAATCTTTTAAACCGGATTGTCTTGTTCTTCTCTTCACAATTATAATAATATTCTCATTTTAAATCGAAGATATTCGTCAATTTTATTTTTATATTCCCCTTTTTAGCTGCCTCTTAGCTCTTGCTTTCATTTTGTTGGCGGTATACATTGCTTAGTTTTGAGATTGACTTGGGGGCTTTATCATGGTGTTGTTTGCAGACCGTATCCATCGCATTGGTACAGAGAATGCGTTTAAAATAGGACCACATATTGTTGCAGCGGAAGGCGAGAGCAGTCGTCTGGTGGTGAGGCTGAACATTGGTGAGCCGGACTTTAATATACCGGAGTGGGTGAAGGATGAAGTGAAGGAGCAGATCGATGCGAACAACACGCACTACACGGATCCCAAAGGTGTTCTTTCTTTGCGCGAGGTGGTAAGCCAACAGATGAACGAGACGCGTGGGCTGCAATCCACGCCTGAAGAGGTCGTTGTCTTTCCGGGCCTCAAGCCGGCGATAGGGTTTGCCCAGGAGGTCTATTGCAATCCGGGCGACGAAGTGATTTATCCTAGCCCCGGCTATCCCATCTACGAGTCGTTTACACGTTATCTTGAGCTTGAACCGCGCCCACTCATCCTCAGAGAAAGCAACGCCTTTTCTTTTTGTGCCAAGGAGCTTGAGGATATCATCACTGATAAGACGCGCTTGATCTACATCAATTTCCCTTCGAATCCTACTGGTGGTGTGACGACGCAAGAGCAGCTGCGAGAGATTGCAGACCTTATTGTGAACAAATGCCATCCTGATGTGCGGGTCTTTTCTGACGAGATGTATGAGCATATTGTTTTCGATGGTGCTAGCCATCTATCGATCGCTTCAATGCCTGGAATGCGTGAGCGGACAATTGTCGCCAGCGGCCTTTCTAAGACGTATGCATGGACAGGGGGGCGTATTGGCTATGCCGTCTTCCCTACGGTAGAGGAGGCTGATGTTTTCAAAAACATGAACATCAACTACTTCTCTTGTACATCTCCATACAATCAGGAAGGGGCGCGTGTAGCGTTGACACATCCTAATGCCGCTGGGCGCATAGCCGAGATGGTATCGACGTTCAAAAAGCGTCGCGACTACCTGGTAAAGAGGCTCAACACGATCGATGGCATTACCTGCACCAACCCTTCAGGGACCTTCTACCTCTTCCCCAACATCGAGGGGGCATGTAAAAAGTTGGGCGTTTTTGATGCTTTTGATGCCCTCGACGAAGCGATAAAAGAGAAGACGTCGCCTGCTACGATGGTACAGATGTTTTTGCTCTACAGACACCAGGTTGCTGTTTTGGATCGCCGCTCTTTTGGAGTGATCGACTCTGAAGGCCAGCATTACCTGCGCCTGTCGTATGCGGCAAATGATGACGACCTCAAGGAAGGTGCTGACCGCATTGAACAAGCCTGCCAAGACACCAAAAGCTTTCAAACATTTGTCAATACCCATCTCCACCTCTTCCAGTGAAGATTGTAGTAGCGCCTGATTCGTTTAAGGGCAGCCTTACAGCACTTGAGGCAGCGTCTGCGATCGAAGAGGGGGTCAAGCTCGCTATGCCCGATGCTACTATTGTTAAAGTCCCCATGGCCGACGGAGGCGAAGGGACGCTACAAGCTCTTGTCGATGCAACAAAAGGAACTTTTGTCGAATGTATGGTGCAGGGCCCTGCCGGCGCTCCTGTCAAGGCGTCTTATGGCGTTCTTGGCAACGCTACTACTGCTGTTGTAGAGATGGCACAAGCGGCAGGGCTGCCTCTTGTTGCCGACGGCGCCTATGATCCTATGGAGGCAACGTCGTACGGCGTGGGTGAGCTTATTCGTGCCGTCGTCGATGCAGGATTCCGTCGTGTTGTGATTGGATTAGGTGGCAGCGCTACTGTCGATGGGGGGATAGGGGCTATGCAGGCTTTGGGTTTTTCCTTCAAAGACGAAGAAGGGAGCGAGGTCTCTTCCAATGGCAGGGGGTTGTGTTCTCTTGTTGATATCGACCGCTCTTCTTCTCACAAGGCGATTGAAACAACAGAGTTCATCGTTGCTAGTGATGTCAACAGCCCTCTTCTTGGCGAAGGGGGCGCAGTCCATCTCTTTGGTCCACAAAAAGGCGTTAGTCCAGACGATATTGAAGAGCTTGAAAGGGCGATGGAGCGTTATTCCCTGCTGCTAGGTAAAGGCATCGCCGATATTCGTGGAGCGGGAGCTGCTGGGGGCTTGGGCGCTGCTTGTTTTGCCCTCTTAGGAGCAAAAATTGTCGTTGGCGTCGACCTCGTTGCTGGCGAGGTGGGGCTGGCGCGTCACCTTGAAAATGCCGACGTTGTCATCACAGGAGAAGGCAGTGTCGATAGCCAGACGGTACGGGGCAAGACGCCTGCTGGCGTAGCGGCATGGGCAAAAAAGAAGAAGATCCCCGTTATCGCTATCGGAGGAGCCGTGCCTACAGAGCCGGATGGTCTGCACGCCTGCGGTATCGATGCTCTTTTTTCACTATCACCAAGACCAATAACCCTTGACGAGAGTAAAAAGCATGCAAAAAAATACCTTTCCGCTGTATCAAGACAGATTGTTCATACGATAAAGATAGGAATCGATCATGAAGCCCAACTTGTTTCTGACTAGAAAGTTGCCGCAACCTGCTATGGACCGGATCCATGAGCTGTTTGATGCTGAAGTGAATCCCTACGATAGGGTGTTAACAAAAAAAGAAGTTCTCGAAGGAATTAAAGGCAAAGACGCCTTGCTATGCCTGCTTACCGATCCGATTGACAAAGAGATCATCTCTGTCGAACCCAACCTAAAAGTTATCTCCAACTACGCCGTGGGTTACAACAACATCGATGTCCCGGAGGCAACAGCCCTCGGTATCCCTGTATGTTATACCCCCGGAGTATTGACAGAGACCACAGCAGACCTTGCATGGGCTCTCATCCTCGCTGTAGCAAGGAAAATCGTCCCTTCTGATCTCTACACACGCCAACATCAGTTTAAAGGGTGGGGGCCGGAGCTCTTTTTGGGCAATGACGTCCATGGCAAAACCCTTGGTATCGTCGGTATGGGACGTATCGGTATGGCTACAGCACGTCGTGCAGCAGGATTCAACATGAAGGTGCTCTACACCAAGAGGCGAGAAGCGGTCGACGATAAAGAGCTGCCTGGTGCAGAAAAAGTTGAGTTACAAGATCTGCTTATACGCGCCGACTTCGTTAGCATACACATCCCTTTCAATCCAGAGACAAAACACCTTGTCGGCGAGCGCGAGCTGCGGTTGATGAAATCATCCTCATACCTCATCAATACCGCCCGAGGCCCTATCGTTGATGAAGATGCTCTTGTTAAGGCCCTTGAACAAAAAACGATTGCGGGAGCGGGCCTCGATGTATATGAAAATGAACCAGAAATCCATCCAGGACTAATCGCTTTGGATAATGTCGTTCTTCTTCCCCATACTGGCAGTGCAACATTAGAAACAAGAGGTCAGATGGGAATCATGGCAGCAGAGAACGCTCATGCTGTCGTCGTGGGAAAAAAACCCCACGCTATTATTAATCCGCAAACACTCAAACAATAGAGGAGATATAGTATGGTTTTTTTACTTCCCACGTCCATTGTCCCTGTCCTCGCTGGAGTAGGGGCTGTTGCTGTAATAGGACAAGCAACACACCATTTTAAACTCGACAACTGGATCGACGAAAATGTTCGCCCTATCATTGAGAAGATCGGTGAATTAATCGGTAGGCTCGTCACACTAAATTTGGCCAAGTGGAAGCTCACCAAAGGGATATGGAACAGTACGGTTGAACCCTTCCTGGTTATCTTCCTCAGGTCAGGAGTGATGGCTATGACCGAAGGCTTCGTCAAAGGCCTGCTCAGCGATAACCAACCGGCAAAGGTTTAACGAGGCAACACAAAAAAACATGAACGCGAAGAGCGCGAAGAGACGCGAAGAAATTAACGAGGCATCGGAATGAAACGCAAAGACGCAAAGAGCGCAGAGAAACACAGAGAAAAAACAAAAAAAACAAAGTAAATATAAGTAAATAAAAAATATAATTAATAATTATTCTGCATATCTTGTCTGCTTTCCTCTTTGTTCTGTTTTTGATTCATTTATTTCTTCTTTTTTTTCTCTGCGCTCTTTGCGTCTTTGCGTTTCATTCCGATGCCTTGTTAACCTTCCGCTGCTCATTAAACCCTTTAATGCGTTGCAATCCAGAAGGATAGCCTCGGGTCTTTGGCTTGTAACGCCTCGGCCCACTTTTTCGCTTCTGCTGCGTTGTTAAAGAGCATAAGGGCGGTCGCCAAGCCATCGGCCATTGCACATGTAGGAGCAACAACGGTGACGCTAGTGATGCGATCAGCTTCCACCTTGAGGGGTATCAACGTTTTGGGGTTGATGATGTGAGAATAGGTGTGCACAGTAGCGTCGTCGTCTTTTACAGACCAATTCTGAAGGTAGTCGCCGCTTGTTGCAATCGCCTGGTTGTCCATCTCCAATGTTGCGATACCTTCGTTATCTGCTTCAGAACGGGCGTCTCTGATGGAAACACGCCACCTTCTGCCCGAAGGATGGCTACCTTGGGTACGGATCTCCCCCCCCCCACTCAACATAACTGTTGCTAAAGCCCTCTTCCTTGAGCCTCTCGCTGATCATATCGACACACCACCCTTTTGCTATACCACAAAGATCTAATTCCACGCCGTCAACACGCTTGCGTGCAGTAGTATCTTCTAAAATGATCTGGTGCCATCCCACCCTCTTCGCCGTCTGCTCTGCTAATATCTTGTCGGGGAAAGAACCACGCTGTAGCGCTTGCTTCCAAACCTTCTGCAACGGAGCAACTGTCGGGTCGAAACGTCCTTCTGTTAATGTCACCACCTTGTCTGTAAAATGCAAAAGCTCAAATAGAGGAGGGGAGAGGGGAAAAGGGGTGTCTGGAGGGGCGTTGTTGAAAGCCGATAGCTCCGAGCGAGGGTTCCAGTTGTTGAAAATCGTGTCCACTTCGTTAAAAGTGGATTGAATAATCTTGGCTACCCGCTCTTTCTGCCTATTCGTACGGAGGTCAGCAACAAGAATGCGGTAGGGGACCGTCATGGCAATATCGGAGAAAACCTCGTAACGAGAGGGTAGCGAGGCCGCGGAATGAAACGCAAAGGCGCAGAGAGCGCAAAGAAACGCAGAGAGAGAAACTAAAAATAATACTTTCCGTCTGGAAGAAATGTTCTTCAAAAAATATTCTCTTTTCTTTCTCTGCGTTTCTCTGCGCCTTTGCGTTTCATTCCGTGGCCTCGTTAATCTCTACGTGCTTTGAGGGTATTTTTGAGGAGCATCGCCACTGTCATCGGCCCTACCCCACCAGGTACAGGGGTAATAGAGGAACAGCGCTCTTTAACGTCAGCGAAATCGACGTCGCCAACAAGGCGATACCCTTTAGAAAGGGAAGGATCATCTACCCTGTTCATCCCTACATCGACGATACAAGCGCCCTTTTTGATGAACTCCGCTGTGATAAAATTGGCAGACCCTATAGCGGCAACGAGAACGTCTGCTGTGCGGCATAGCGCCGCGAGCTCTTTTGTTCTGCTGTGGGCAAGAGTGACTGTTGCGTTACCATACCGTCGTTTTTGCATCATCAGGGCCGCCAAAGGTTTCCCTACAATGTTGCTCCTTCCGACAATAACGACATGCTTGCCTTCAACATCAATCTCCGATTCTTCTAGCAGCACAACAATGCCATACGGTGTACAGGGGATAAAACCCCCATCTCTGCCGGCCAACAGCTTGCCCATATTGAGCGAATGGAAGCCGTCAACGTCTTTCGATGGCAAAACAAGATCTAACGTCGTCGCAGCATCAATCCCTGTAGGTAGAGGAAGCTGAACCAATATCCCGTCAACACCATCGTCAACGTTTAATGCCTTGATTTGCTTGACCAATGTATCTTGGGAGCCATCTTCGTCCAGACGGATCACTTCCGATATGATCCCTACTTCTCTACAAGCACGCACCTTGACGCCAACATACGTCTGCGAAGCAGGGATAGACCCTGCTAACACTGCAACAAGCTTTGGAGGACGGCCAGACAGCGTTGCCACCTCCTTTGCTATAGCAGAACGGATCTTCTCCGCTACGGCTTTACCGTCGATGAGTTTTAACATAGAAAAACACCTAATGAGGGCGCTTTAACGCTGGCGCCGGCTTTTTGATCGTGATCAACTTCAATACCGCAAGAGGTAGTGTAAAAAGGAGAAAAGCGTAGACTCCGTCCACTAGAGGCATGATCACGATATCTGTAAGCAACAAAGTTTTTGTGATAGGGAGCTGCTCACCAAAAAAACTTAGTAGGGAGAGGTGTAGCAGAGTCGATACAGCAGAAATTAATGTCGTTATGATCGGAATCGTTGTCAATGCATCCTGATAAAAAAAACGTTTTTTGTGATAGATCAAAGCTGTTGTTAAACAAAAGTTTAGAGCATGCATCCCCAGCGGTCCTGTTGATGAGAAGAGGTCAAGAAGAGCCCCTGCAATCAACGATAGCAGTAAACACCACAAAAAACTTCTTCTGTAGTAGGCAACAGCAAAGAAGGGGGAGAAGTAGGCGAGGTGTAACGATGGCCATAGCACAGGAAGTGAAAGCGTCAGGATGAAGGAAAGAAAAAAGCTGTAGACGATAGGCTTTGACGATGTTCTCATGGAGGTTAGTAAGCTCCACGGGAAAAGAGCATAACCGGTATTGTTTTTAAAACCAGGATAAGGTCGGAGAAGAAGGTTGCTTTGTTGATGTAGGTAAGGTCTAAAGAAACTCTCTCTTCGTAGGTGGTGTTGCTACGACCCGATATTTGCCAGAGCCCTGTCAACCCCGGCCGTACCGAAAGAACCTTCGTTGCGTGCAGACCAAAGTGTTGAGTGATCTCCTTGGCAAGAAGGGGGCGAGGACCAACAACGCTCATATTGCCCTTGAGGACATTGAAAAACTGCGGCAGCTCATCCAACGATATTCTCCTTAAAAACCGTCCCACTTTTGTTACACGTGGATCCTTCTTCAACTTCTGCGTCGACTCCCATTCAAGACGCAGATCGTCGTCCTTCGCAAGAAGCGTAGCAAGGCGTCCGTCAGCATCCTTGTACATCGAACGGAATTTCCAGATGCGGAAAGGCCTGCCACCACGCCCTATGCGCGTATGGGAGTAGAAAGGGGCGCCTCGAGAGGTGCAACAGACTAGTAAAGCAAGAAAGAGAAAAAGCGGAGAAAGAGTGACGAGAACAGTTGCGCTGAAAAGAAGGTCAAAAATACGCTTCCTTACTCGTTGCCTGATCGCATAACGCAATGCTTTTGTAAACCGAGACGGCGCTACTGATGATACAACCGTGTGCATCGAATAACCTCCCGAACTATTCAGATCAGATATCCCTCCTTCGTCGGGGCATCTGATATTCTTCCTTTACAACCACAAATTATAGCGGTCAACGTAAAACCTTGCTACAAATAAATCTTAGGCTCTTTATTTGTAGCAAGGTTTTAGATTGGCCGTTATACTTTGCGCCTGTGGGAAAAGAACAGTAAGCATGCAAAAGGCCGGCCGAAGGTCGTGCAAGCAGCTATAGCTGCCTGCACGACCTTCGGCCGGTCTTTTACCGCATATTTAAAAAGAGTTTGTGAGCAAGGATTAAGATGAAGATATTGGTGTTGGGTGCGGGGTATGTGGGTCTGGTGAGTGCCGCTTGTTTTGCGGAGATGGGTCACGAGGTCACCTGCCTCGATATTGACAAGGAAAAAGTCGCTGGGCTCAGGAGGGGGGTGGTCCCTATTTATGAGCCGGGGTTGTCTGAGATGGTGTGTCGCAACAGTGATGCTGGACGCCTACATTTTACGACAGACTACGCGCATGCAGTGAAAAATTCTTTCTGCTGCTTCCTTGCTTTGCCGACACCTTCCGCTCCTGATGCCTCGTGTGACCTCTCCTATGTGGAACGAGGGGTCAAAGCTCTTGCTGCCCACATGGACAACTATCGTATTCTTGTCACAAAATCGACAGTGCCAGTGGGAACGTCTCTAAAGATCAAAGCATGGGTAAAAGAGACGTTGGATGAACGCGGCATCGATGTCCCTTTCGACGTGGCATCGAATCCGGAGTTTTTAAAAGAAGGCGATGCTATCCACGACTTTATGAAACCTGACCGCGTGATCATCGGTGTGGACAACCCTTCTGTGGCGTCGATGTTAAAAGAGTTGTATTCGACCTTTACTTTGAACCACGAACGGATATTGATCATGGATACCGCCTCTGCAGAGATGTCGAAATATGCTGCTAATGCGATGTTGGCCACGCGTATCTCCTTTATGAATGAACTAGCGTTGTTGTGCGAAGAGGTGGGTGCAGATATCCGCCAAGTAAGGCAGGGGATAGGTTCTGATACGCGTATCGGTTATAGCTTCCTTTATGCAGGTGTCGGATATGGAGGTTCCTGCTTCCCTAAAGATGTTCAGGCGTTACGTGCTATGGCAAAAAAAAACCATTGCCAGTTGGCGGTCATCGAAGCCGTTTCACAAGCCAACGAGCGTCAGAAAATGGTGATGGCAAAAAAGATAGAAAACTATTTTGCCCATAAAGGGGGGCTGAAGGGCAAAACGTTAGCAATATGGGGCCTCTCCTTTAAACCTGGTACCGACGACGTCAGAGAATCGCCAGCCCTTGCTCTCGTTCGACATCTGCTGCCACAAGGTTGTATGCTGCGCCTCTTTGACCCTGTTGCTGTTGAACGAGCCAAAAAAGAGGTTGGTGACCTTGTCGCCCTTACCTGGTGCTCAACGGAGATCGATGCTGTCGATGGCGCTGATGCGATCGTTCTGATGACGGAGTGGAAACAGTTTCGCCATATCGATTTTAAACCGATCATTGAGCAGCTCACAGGAAAGGCCTTCTTCGATGGAAGAAACCAGTACTGCCCGCAAGAGATGGCTCGTCTCGGTTTCGAATATATCTCTATTGGACAAAAAACTACCTTCAAAACAGTGGATAGTGATCATGATACAAGAAGAACAAGGGTCGAAGCAGCAGTATGATAGTAGCGAGGATTTCGCTACGCACGCACGTATTCTTGTTGAAACTCGCCTAGACGAGTTGCTACTGCCAAAAGAAGAGCGTCTTAACGCCCTCTATTCCGCCGCACGCCATACTACCTTGGCTTCAGCAAAACGCATCAGACCACTCTTCCTACTCGCTACACTCGATGCGTTGAGGAGAGACCTCAAAATCGGTCTTGATGTCGCCTGTGCCCTAGAGCTTGTACACACATATTCCTTGGTCCACGACGACCTCCCTTGTATGGACGATGATGACTTGCGCCGTGGAAAGCCCACCTTACATAAGCTCTATAACGAGGGACTCGCCGTTCTTGCCGGTGACTTCTTGCTTACCTATGCCTTTGAGGTTGTCGCTTCTGCCCATGGCCCGTCAGAGCAGCAGAAAGTGCGTCTGATCGCTACTCTGGCTTCCCACGCAGGCGACAAAGGAATGGTAGGAGGGCAGTGGGTCGATGTGGAAAAAGAGGGGATGCGCTTTGATCAAAAGACCCTCGACTTTATCCATATAAAAAAAACAGCAGCACTTTTTGTCGCCGCTATGGAGATGGGTGCTATCCTCGCAGACGCTGATGCTGCTCTTGTACAACAAATCAGCGCCTTCGCTAAACAGTTTGGACTCTTCTTCCAAATCGTTGACGATATCCTCGATGTGACAGCAACACAACAAGATATCGGCAAACCCGTCGGTTCTGATGCCGCAAAAGAAAAAACAACCTACACAAGTTTGCTGGGTGTTGAAAAGGCGCGTATGTGCGTCAAAAGACACTATGAACAGCTTCAAATAGAGCTGGAAAGACTCCCCATGAAAACAGACTTCTTCGCATATACTATGGCGTTGTTGCACAGGCGTTTATGTTCATCCCCCCAGTGTTAGTGAAAATAGGGAGATATCTTTTTTGTAATTCTGTGGTCTAAGGACCACTTACCCGCCCCAAAAAGAAATGTTACGAAGCAGGCGTAAGCAAATGTAAGTGGGATCTGTGCTAAGAATGTTTCTGTCTGACCACTACTATATCCTAAGAAGTGGGCGTGAGATGGAGCCATAATGGCAGCTATTATCATTGTAATGATGAGGAAAATCGCTGCAATGCGGGTAAAAAAACCTACAAGGAGTAGAATTCCTCCTAAAAGTTCTACGGAGGCGGTAAGCAAGACCATGAGCGTGGGATAGGTAAACCCCAGTTCTTGAAAAAAACTTGCGGTTCCGGAAATATCGGCAAACTTATGCCACCCCTCCAAGATAAATAAGACTCCCCAAATGATGCGTATGAGCAATAGGGCAGGCGTTTGTAACAAGGCAGAAAATTTTGCTAGGTAGTTGCGACGTTTTGTTTCAGAATGATGCATATTGGAAGCCTCTTAGGTAGTTACGTCTTAATTAACAAATACACTAAAAATTTTATTTTGTCAAATAAAAATGTCATAATGCTTCCACGCAGCCCACCCTTTTGCAGATTAGGAGGCCGTTGTTTTTTCTTCAGACCGAAGGTCGCGAAGACGGTTAACGAGACAGCGGAAGGAACAAGATCTGCA
>JAFITR010000119.1 GCA_017116025.1 Simkania negevensis | reverse complement strand
ATTCCATGTTCCTGCGAGTCCCATAGCGCTTTTCATCTCTTTAAGAGTGGCTTGTGCGACCTCTTGCATTTTTAACGTGCCTTCGTAGATGATTTGTTCAACGAGACCTTTGTCGTTTTCGTATTCTTTTCTCTTCTCTCTTATCGGCTCTAGGAAGGCGTTCAGTGCAAGCAACAGCTTTTTTTTGACTTCGACATCACCGACGGTCCCTTTTCGGTAGCGGGTTTTCAGATCGTCGACCTCGCTCTTATCTCTGTTAAAAGCATCGTGATAGGCGAAGACGGGGTTGCCTTCCACCGTTCCGGGGAGATCTGCACGGATACGGTTGGGATCGGTATACATGCTGCGCACCTTCTTCTCTACCGTCTTGGCATCGTCGGACAAGAAGATGGCGTTGTTAAGCGACTTGCTCATTTTCCCTTTACCGTCGATACCGACAAGTGTGGGTGTTTCGCTGAGTAAGACGGCAGGTTCAGGGAAGACTTTCCCGTAATAGTTGTTGAAGCGTCGTGCGATATCGCGAGCGAGCTCGATATGGGCTTCGTTGTCTTTGCCGACAGGGACAACATGGGCGCGGGTGAGCAGGATATCAGCCGTCTGCAGCACGGGGTAGCCGACGAGGCCAAAAGGGATGCTCTCTTCGTCGATGTGGGCATTACGTGCCATCTCTTTGAGGCTTGGTAGCCCTGTGAGTCTGTTGAAGGAGACGAGCATAGCGAGGAAGAGGTTCATCTCGTAGGTAGCTGGCAGGGCGGACTGTAGGTATATCGTCGTCTTCTTTGGGTCGATGCCGCAGGCGAGGTAATCGAGGACCACCTCGTGTACGTTGTCACGTATAGCGAGGATATCCTCTTTCTTGGGTTTTGTTGTAAGGACGTGAAGATCGGCAACGAGCAGGTAGCAGCGAAATTTTTCTTGCAGCGAGACACGGTTTTTGAGCGATCCCACCCAGTGGCCTAGGTGTAGCTTACCTGTCGGACGGTCCCCAGTGACGAGGGTATTGAGCGGAGCTTTCTCGTTCATATCAGTCAATAAGTGGTGTTAATATACGACATTACAAGCAACAACTAGCGATAGCGATGAGGATAACAAGAACGAGTAATACCTTTCCACCCTTTACACGGTAGGGGCCTTCTATCCACCTGGGTATGTTCATTGCAGCCAGCCGAGCAGATATCCCAGCTGCAACAGGAAGACGAAGGCGGCAAAAACGACGACGGCGATCAGTAGCAGGGGCCCTCCGGGAACGATACGGCTCTTTTTATCGTTTTCTGCTTTACGCTTTTTCCAAACCATGAGGGCGGGGATGATGCCGAAGAGGATCATAGCACCAAAACCGCCGGCAAAGCCGAGTGCTGTAAGGAAGAGGTTTGGATAAGAGAGGGTGAAGATGAAGCCTGGTGCGAGAGCAAGCAGGCATAGGAAGACGTGCCCCATCCCTTTTCTTTTGATCTTTGTGCCGTCGGCGAGGAAACCGACGAAACTGAGCGACTGTGTTAGAAAAGAGGTAGTGATGGCAAAGAAAGCAAAATACTCGGCAACAGTTGTCACCCAGCCATTTTTCGATATAGTACGTAACAGCTCTGTTGCACTCAGCCCTTCGCTGGCTGCCGTAGCAAAGAGAGGGCCTTCGGGAGGAACGATCCCGAGGATCAGCAGCTCCCATACGATGTAGATAACGAGAGGGATGATGCTGCCGATAGCGACGACAGCGATCAATCTGCGCTTCTCTGCATGGAGATATTGGGCGAGGCTGGGTATCATGTTGTGGAAGCCGAAAGAGGTGATAATAATCGGTATCCCTGCCAGGGCAAAATGCCAGTTATGATAGGCAAGGTAGTGGGAGCTGAGATGTGGTGTGCCCAAGGCAATAAGAGAGAAGTAGGCTGCTGCCAGGCCGATAACGAGGATGCGGTTGATGCCGTCAACAACCGCTGTCCCTAGGTAGACGACAGCACCAAAGAAGAGAACGACAACAAGCTCGCCTCCCCACAAAGGCAGATGGTTGCCGGTAAGAGAAGAGAAGAAGTCGGCGACGAGGCGTCCTCCTGCGTCGATATAGGCAACGTTTAGGCAGTAAAAGAGAAAGAGGAAGGTCAGCCATGTCACCACCTTCCCCCGTTTCCCCAACGTTCTTCCCGCCATCGTCACTAGACCCACCTTCCCACCCAGCCAGATGTTCACCTCGAGCAATAGCAGTCCCGTCGTCATCATAAATAACCAGCAGATGAGGAAGAGCAGGAGAGAAGGGGTGAAACCTGCCAGGCCTGTGAGGATAGGAAGGGCGAGCATCCCGGCCCCTATGCAGCTTCCTGCAACGAGAAGGGTGCCCCCGAAAACACTGCCGCGATATTGCGGAGAGGTCATTATCTTAGAGCCTTCTCGGCCTTCTTCTGCTCTTGTTCGAGGCGGCCCAAGCTATGCCCTTCGAAGTTGACGAACTTAAGGAAACATTCGAATAGCGGGCATGCTTCGATTGCCTGCCGGGCCATTTCCTGTGCGACAAGGCGGTATTGTGGATGGCCTGCAGGTGTAGAGCGCAGCTCACACAGCCATTGTAAAGAGCGCAGGTTGACGTGGAAATACCAGCGGACATTGTATGCCATAGGCACGACGTACTGAGCCTCTTCAGGGAACTCTGTTGCCATAGTATCGTGTCTCTTTTTTGCCTCTTCCAGAGCGTGGCAGTACTCTTTCCCCAGCTCTGTACCTTTAATTTCTTCAGGAAGAGAGTAGCCGTATTTGCACCCCAGGATCTGACGCTGTTGGGTGAGGATACGGTGGCGTTGCAGGTCGCGATAGATGCCAAAATCGGTCACAATCTCGAAGGTAAATTGTCCATGTTCTAGAGCGCGGGGCGATTTGTCGCGACGGCTTTCTCTTGCGCTGGAGGCGGCGTCGAAGATCTTGGCGATCTCTTCATGCGACAGGCGACGGCAGTATTGCTGCAGCTCTTCTAGGCCGTAGTTTGTCTCGGCAAAGAGCAGGCCGGCGGCGACTTTGGCAACAGAGCCTGCATCGTAGTCGACAAGGCGCACCCCTGGGTGTGTATGTCCGCAGGAGACCTTGTCGTGCTTGGCTGCGATCAGATGAAGCTGAGTATCCATTGTCTCGTGAAACTGGGCATAGGTTATCTGGTTTTTGTGTGAAGAGCTGGCACGGCGGACAAAAGAGGGGATTGTTTTCGACAGCTCTGTAAAGGCGTCACAACCAATCTCCTGCAGCTCCGCCAGGTTGGCACAGTGTAGCTTGCGGATTAACCCTTCAAAGAAACGCCCGTTCCCAAAGACCCCCATATTCGTCAAGGTCCCTGCAGGCAAGAGACCCCTGAGACAATCTAAGACCTTCGCCCTGATCGATGCCGTATACGCCACCTTCGATATCTCTTCCGTTTTGGGATAGGCTTGTTCAAACTTCTCTGTCAACGGAGGAATCAGTTTGCTATAGGTTTCAAAAAGCATGTTGCAAGTAGCGAGGTAGAGATCGCGGTAGGCCGACGTCATCAGGATAGGCTCGCGATAGTAGAGATATTCGCCCTTGATCTTTTGGTCGAAGTAGATGTAGCGCGTTGACTTTTCTAAAGGAGATCCCCCAATACGGCAATCTTCGATGAACTTGGCCGCCAACATAGAGATGTTCTCTACAGCAAGGTGCGCCCCTCCAAGCTCGCCAATCGAATCGTCGCCATACCCGTCCAAGATGCGGTCGTAAAAGTTTTGTGCCTTCTTTATCGCTAACAACTGTTCTTCAGAAGAAGATTGTTCGCCTACGATCACGTCAAATCCCGTCTCTTCGTTGAGAATAAAGTCTTTTAACAAGAGCGAACGCAAGCCTAGACTCGAACGGGAATAACGTGAAAATAAGGCCCCCTTAATCACCTCCGGAAGATTGCGCAAGACAAATATACTGCCGGTCGTATTGGTTACATAGCGAGAAAGAACTTTCTCCTGATCCTCTGTAAACTCTTCGTGCTCCAACATAACCATGCTCCTTAGCAATATTTGCAGTCTGAAAGGCTGTAAGATCCCGTCAATCGTATACTTGTTTTTTGTCAAATGCAACCACCATATTTTTTCAAGAAGATGGATCTGACCTGACCCCAATGTGTATGTGTATGGGAAAAGCTGTTGATAGGGTGTTGGTAAGCTGTTGATTGTCGTTGACAACCCGGTGAATAAACCTCACGTTGTCGATAAATAGGATTCGATCAACAAAAAAACAAGGGACTATCGACAGGGTTTTTCTGCTCTGTAAACAAGCCCCTTATCAACATTCCAACACTGTTAGAGGAAGAAGAGTAAAGATAGGTATTCTCTTCTATAGAAGGCTTCGCGCGTCTCATTTGGGAGTGGCCACAGGCCTTTCGAGTTTGGTCATTCTGCCAAAAAATGTTTTGTTTTAAGCCCGGAGGGCGCTCGATCAAA
>JAFITR010000118.1 GCA_017116025.1 Simkania negevensis | reverse complement strand
ATTCTCAACGAGCAACATCGGAAACCAAAACTACAAAACAGACAAAAAGGGAGAGCACTCCTGTTGTCCCTTTCTGTTCCTTCTGACTCGTTACATTACGGGGGGCAAGTAGTCACGAATTTTCTCGTTCGTCAGGGCAGTGGCATCTTTAGGGATTTCTTTTCCGACAAAGCGCTTTGTTGCTTCATTGATATTTTGGCGTAACAGTCCGAGAAAGTGTGGGCTTGCGACGAGATATAAACGGTGGATATGTCCATTATGGCATGCTTGGTTAAGGTAGTCGCTTATTTCTTTGGCAAAATGCAGGGCCTCCTGCTTTTTCGATGGCACGGTGAGCTCGGCGGGTTCTGTCTGTTCAACTGCGGGGTTTTCTCCGGCGACCAGCCAGCCGTCCCCCTGCATCCTTTCATGTAGGCGACTTTCAGGATGCTCCAACGTTTTGATATCGACAAGGGTATTGCCTTTATCTGCTTTAAGAATACGTGCTTGCGAGCTATTCGCTACAATAACCCAAGTCTCTTTTACCATCTACAATGCCTCCTTCGACAATATATATAGGGATTTTTCCTTTGCTCTTAACCTCCACTTCTCCAAGTTTCTTACATGAGAACTGGCTCGACACCAGCTTATAAGTTTCTTTGCTAATCGTCACGTTGTTTTCCATGCCATGGCTTTCTATTCTGTGTGCTGTATTCACAGTATCACCCCAGATATCATAGGCAAGACGATTACGTCCCAACACACCTGCTGTGATTGGTCCAGAGTTAACTCCTATCCTTGCAGAGAAGCTAAACTTCAACTCTCCTTTCTGATGTTTCTTTTTGCATTCTTGCACAAAATCGAGCATCTCTAGAGCTCCCCGTATACATTTAACTGCATGCTCAGGATCTTCTTTTGAGAGTCCGGAACCGAACATATAACCGTCACCCAACGTTTTAATCCGCTCTAATTCATTGCGGGTCATAATGAAATCAAAGGCATTAAAATAATACTCTAGCCTTTCTACTAAGACTTTTGAGGGCCAGCTTTCTGTTGTTTGCGTGAAGTTACAAAAATCGGAAAAGGCAATCGTTGCAGAAGGGAATGACCTTGATTCATAACGTCCTGTTTTCAAAAGCTCTTGTGCCACAGCAGGGGGAAAGATGTTGTCAACCAGCTCGATATACCTCTGTTTTTCATGCTGCAGCTGGAGAGCTGCATGAATCCGCACTCTCATTTCTATCTCATGGAAAGGCTTGATAATGTAGTCGATCACACCAGCGCTAAATGCCTGTTCAAAAAGGTTATCGTCTCTATTCCCTGTAATCATGATCACGGGTGGGATGGAGTGTTGTGCCTCCTTTAACTTTTTGATCACTTCCAGGCCATTCATCTCGGGCATCAGAAAATCCAACAGAAGCAGATCATATTTCTCTTTTTTTAATAATGGGAAAAGGAGGAGTGGATTCACCACGAAATTTACAGCATATCCCATCCCTTCTAAACTTTTACAAAGGAACTGGACAACATTCGGAGAATCATCAACAACCAAGATTTTTTTCATCTCATACAATCTCTGTGGTAAGAATTTTAATTGAATCTTTACTGGGTACAATCACCTCTCTACTACCTTCCCTTCTCTCTTTCTTTTTGGCTCGAACTATACCAAGTATTTAAATGATCCAATGCCCTGGTATATTCTTGTTCATTGCCTGAATAAACGGCAGCGTGAATCTCTTCCAAGATAGACAAAGCTTCCTTTGGCAAGTTCTCTATATTTTGAGTTTTTTGCAGTTGAGCAATGATCTTACTCCCTAGATAGATCGGTGTTTTAGATAAATCACGAAATAAAGAAGATAGTTCATAGCTATCCGTTTCAGGGCTCTCTTGCCTAGATTCATTCGCCTTTTGAGCATCTTTAGAAAGAGTCTCATACTTTAAAAATTGCATCAAAAGAGAAACCAGTTCAGACATTTCAATCGGTTTAATCAGATATCCGCTAATGGAGAGATTTCCTGCAATATGCTTGTGGTCAGCAGAAATATCAGCAGTACAAACAATAACAGGGATTGCAGCAATAGTGGGATTTTTATTGGCACGAAGCAGCTCTAGACATCGCAATCCATCCATCACTGGCATGTGTAGATCCATAATGATCAGATCTGGCTCGACCTTTTCAAGCATATTCAGACACTCCACACCATCACTTGCGACATATGTCTTAGAAATGTTCAAGAATTTCAGAATCTCGACAAGCAGGTATTGGTTTGCAGGATTGTCTTCCACAAGGAGAACACGGCTCTTCTCATCAAAATGGACTGCAATAGAAGAGAAAGATTCTTTTTCAAATTTCTTATTGTTTCCAAGAGGGGGGATCAAGGGCAACAAGACCGTGAAAGTAGACCCTTTTCCCTGTTTGCTTTCTACAGAGATCGTTCCGGAAAAAGATTGAACAAGCTGCTTGCATATAGCCAATCCTAAACCAACTCCTCTATGAGTTTTGGCAATCGAGGGGTCTATCTGTTCAAATACATTAAAGATCGATTCAAACTTATCCTCTGGGATGCCTATTCCTTCATCTTCAACAACTATTTTTATCTGTTTTTCTCCCTCTTTTTGGAGAAAAAATGAGACGCTTTTACCTGCCTCTGTAAATTTAAATGCATTGCTAAATAAATTAATTACAATCTGTTTAAATCGAGATCGATCTCCCCGGATCCAGTGCGGCAAATTTGGATCCATGGTACAGATAAAGGTGATCTTTTTCTCTGCAGCAATAATGCGCCCATTACTTTCAAGCTCCCGAAAAAACTGTTTTAAATCCATATCTTCCCAAGAGCAGTGATTCTCTTTGATATCGAATTTACTAATATCGAGGATTCGATCAATGAGGGAAACGAGGTGAAAACTATTTGTTATGATCAGTTCGATGTATTCAAGGGAAGCAGGGTCTGCCCCCGTTTCTTTCATTTTTTTTTCTAGGATTTGAGTAAAACCGATGATTGTGGTAAGTGGGGTACGCAGTTCATGGCTCACATTGGCTAAGAAGAGGGATTTGCTTGCGTTAGCCTTTTCGACTTGCTCCAAACTCTCTTCTAACTGCTGTGTACGCTCTTTAACCCTTTGTTCTAGGTCTCGATTTAACTCAGAAAGTTCTTTATTGAGCGTTTCTAATTCTGACGAACTAAACTGCATAGCCCGCTCTAGGATTTCTCTGTTTTGTTCAAAATGAATATAAGAATCGTTTACATCCTTGACAAAATTTTCAAACTCAACCGGTAAGGCCTCTTGATTTCCTAATTTTTTCAACTGCCGTTGTAAAAGAGTATGATATTGATCCATATTATGCTCTCTACCTCGTCTGGTATAGCTACATTATTTCCTTAAACGCCGTGACTGACATCGTTTGATTGTGCAATGAGCATGCTGCTCCCTTGATCAGGGGTGAAATTTCTCCGTAGGAATAAAACCCTGTGATTTTTGTCTGCTCACCAAGGACTTGTTTAACACGATTTACCTCTTCTTCTGTATGCGGCCCCAAGACCAACCTTCTTCCCACACAGCTCACAAGGATGGCGAACTCGTAATTATTTTGTTCTTTTAATGTCGATTTAGCAGCATGTTCAGCCCCATCGATAATATGGTCAAAGTTGGCATACATAATCTGTACAGAGGCCCCTTCCGGTATTTCTCCAGCAAAAGTCATTGTCTTATTTTTCTCATCGACAGAGAGAATCGTTCTAGCAACGGGAGGGTCATTTCCTATCGACACAAACAAGGGAAAGAAGCGAGCGAAAGCGGGAAGGTCTTTGGCATAGTTACCAAGATACGTCTTGTACAATTCTAGTGCGTTTTTTTCATCAAGCTCATGTAAGAGGTTACCAGAAGAACGTGTAACCTTGCGCATAGGGCCAAAGGGGTTCCATCCCCCTACACAACCAAATCCCACCTTGATATCCTGGCCATACAATCCAACAGCAACGACATTTCCTTCCTTTGGGACAGCATCCATTCCTACCAGAGTTTTTTCAAAAAGAGTTCCATCGCCCGCCAACCCTCCTGTTATAGCCGTTTGCTCGCCTAAATTCTTTTTCAGTCCCCGTACGAGAGCATCTCCGTTGATATGATGACCATCGGAGATAACAAAGACATGAGTAAGGTCATCTTGTTGCAGAGCAGTTCCTAGCCTCTCACCAACAAGCTGACTATCCTTTAACTCAGCTATGTTTTCCTGGTGTACGTTGATAGAAGCCTTTTCTAAATGAACAGCCGTTAAAGCAATGCTCTCATCTACAATGCTTCCTGAAGGGAGAATCTCCCCTGCCGTGGTGCTGCAAACAATACGTGCCTTTGGATACATCTTACGGATTTCATCAAAACGGGCAGGATCCGAAACAATATCTCGGCCACCAAACGCCAGCACCCATTGCGCGTCAGCAGACAAATCGTTTTGGCCTAAACACCAACCACTTCTACCATTCCATCTCTTTTGTTCAACGCGCACACTTCCCTCCTATTCAGACGAGTTATTGTCGCTAAAAAAATAAAATGCAACAGAAAATGAAACT
>JAFITR010000117.1 GCA_017116025.1 Simkania negevensis | reverse complement strand
TCGATTAAGAGACGCGACTCTTCTTGCGGCATCACATCATAAGGCTTAGGCTGTCCGAGAGAAGTCCACGACGCACTCGGACGAAACTCGATCATCTTTTCCTTGCTTTGCCACACAACCCATTGCAAAAGTTCTTTCTCATCACACCCTTTAGCCTCCAACTTATATAAAGCAAGGTTGCACCAATTTCTGACAAACGATAAGGGATGAGAACGAGCTTTTTCCTGCAACAAGGCGACGGCTTGTGGGGTATGAAGAGTTTCTAAAGCATGGACAAGCTGGGGAATCAGCTCACTCTGCCTGCTGTCGAAGATCTCTGATGCTAGAGCCAAAAAAGCTTCTTCTTTGAGGTAGATCGCATTCATAAGAATCTTCTCTCTTAAGGCAAGAGAGGCGGCGAAGATGGGAGAATTTTTAGGGTATCGGGAATGTGCTGAAGGAACGGCTTTCCAGGCACGTAAACTCTTTCCCGGCGATAGCGTAGGTGTAAACGCGAGATCGCGCGCGTCAGCAATCAGTATGCGTTTTAGTACCTCAACACAACGACTATCTTTATGTTGCAAAAGCGACAAAGCGGCATTAAGGCGTACATGAATCTGACTATCGTCGAGCAGCTCTACCAGCAGATCTTCAGAGTCAGCTACCTGCTCAAGGGCCGCTATAGCAAAAAGATTTCCAGCAAGAGCCTCTTTTTCAAGTAGAGCGCTAGCCCCTCTATTACCAAAACGATGTAAACTCAAAGCGGCAGCGATGCGTACGTAGGGGTCATCTAAAGAAAAGAGATCTTGAAGAAGAGGGAGGGCGGAGAGGTCACCAAGAAGCCCTAATGCGGAAGCAGCCGCCTCCCTTTGCTGCCTATCAAGTTGAGAAGCCGCGTCTTTGATCTGTTTGGTGAAATCATCGCGATGGAACGATGCAGCACTAAGGATTGCCATCAGCCGCACATCCCTATTGCTATGCGACATTAAACGCTTCAGTGCATTAACGGCACGTCTGTCTCCTGCCAGAGCAAAAAGTTCAGGAAAATAGATTTGCCACTCTGGATCAACTTTCACCATCAACGCCTCTATCTGCTCGGTGCCTCCTGCAATCTTCCCCTGGGCAAGCAGGTATGCTGCTTCAAGGCGCGTAAGCAAAAAAGGTGAACGCATCGCATGAAAAAGAGCACGAGATGAGCTGTCAGTCTGAAAAGAAGCAAGAAAGTGCAACGCAATCAGCTGCACTTGCGGATCTGGATAGAGGAGTGCATCTTCAACAATAGGCTGTAATGAGGGCAATAAGGCGATGCCTGCACCATATACTGCCAACATGCGCTCTTCAAGAGTGTCGCTAGCCCCTCCCCTTTCGATCAACGATCTCCCCAGCCTCTGCAAAACAGTATAGTCGTGTGAGGCGCTCTCTTCGTGCCAGGAGCGGTATAGTGCGATAGCAGCTTCCACCTCTCCTTGTTGTGCCAAGTAAGAGACGCGTGATAGGGCAATATCTGCCCCAAAAACGCGTAAGCCAACGAGCAAAAGAGTCAGGGAAAGAAGAAGTTTCATTGTATGCTCAAGAGAGGAATGCCTGAGAGAAGAGATGGTAGGCTACTTGCTCAACATCGACATCAGGACAGTAGCCCTTTAAAGTAGCACAAAACTCCTCTCTATGCTGTTGAATGACCTCAAGAGAGGGGGCAGCACTTTCAAAATAATTACCTATGTAGTTTTTGCCTTGGAAAAGCACTTTCCTAAGCTTATGCTCAGACGCAGGCAGGAAAGCATGTTGCTTCCACAGGTTACTTTGGCCCAAATGCGTCTGCATCTCATGTGTTAATTCAAAGCCTAAAAAGAGGCGGGCATGCAAAGAATGTAGAGTGTTTTTCAACAAAATGCCCTCCTTTTTCTGTCTGCATTTTTTGGGTTGCTATACCCAGGGCGTTGCCCTGGGCTGTTACAATTCCAGACCTTCGGCCTGAAGAAAAAGCACTCTCTAAATCGTCTTCGCTTTCTTCGCGCTCTTCGCGTTTATATTTTTTTCCGCGGCCCTTTAACCCTTCTCCACCTACTTCGTAAACCATGGTGTTTTAGAAGGGACCGGTTCAATCAGCCACTTAGGTGGTTCATGCGGCGCAGAATTTGGCTGCCTATCGACAAGGTAAGGTTGAGAACAGTGAGACGGGCAAATAGGCTGAGATGGACACGTCGGCTGGCGCTGCATGGCAATATTTTTTCGATACCACCATGGGTTTTCACCCTCTATAGCCTGCTGAACAGGTACCATAGGATTAGCCCTCTTTTGCACCAACAACGCACGACTCCTGCTTGGTTGCTGCTGCCTCTGGAGATCATCCCCGCTCTCATCCGCCTGCTCAACCTCCCAATCACTATTCCAACCCACCTGATCTCCTCCCTCTCGTTGCCCTGCATACGCTGCAGTAGCTATCAGCATGGACAAAGGGAACAACCATAACACGATCTTTTTTCTCTCCATCACAACCTCCTGTACCATGTAACCCCTTGTTGCAAGATAATGGAAATAGCCTTAAACTGTTACCGTTTTATTGAAGGCAATGAAGGTATCGAAGAAAATGACAAAAAAGTTCGCTTGTGTCATCCCTGCACGCTATGCTAGCACACGCTTTCCAGGTAAGCCACTGCACAAGATTCTAGGCAAAACCCTGATTCAATGGACTTATGAGTCGGCAAGCCGCTGCTCTTTTTTAAACGCAATTGTTGTCGCAACGGACGACAAACGCATTTACGACCACGTCATTGATTTCGGTGGGCAAGCGGTCATGACCTCTGTTGACTGCATCAATGGCACTGAACGCATTGCAGAAGCTGTTGCAACCTCCCCCATCTTGGCAAACCAACAATATATCCTTAACATCCAAGGGGATGAGCCTTGTACAGCACCGCATACCTTAAAAAATATTGCCGATGTTCTCATTGCCGATGATGATGCAGTAGTCTCTACAGGGGTGGTTCCCCTCTCTTCTATGGAAGAGGCACTCGATCCTTCTGTAGTAAAATGTGTTTTTAACAGCCACGGTCGCGCCCTCTACTTTTCAAGAAATCCCATTCCCTTTAACGCAACAGAAAACGCCCCCTCTTCCCTCTACCGCCACTTGGGGATCTATTGCTACCGCCGGGATTTCCTCCTTCATTATCCCTCCCTACCAGAGACTCCCCTACAGCAAGCAGAGAACCTGGAGCAACTAAAAATTTTAGAGCATGGCTATCCCCTCTCTATTGCTGTTGTCCCTGGGGAGATAGGCATAGGGGTAAACACTTTTGAAGACGCAAAAAAGGTCGAAAATATTTTATGCTTACAAAATACATCTTCATCACCGGTGGGGTAATTTCGTCACTAGGCAAAGGGCTTACTTCTGCCGCCATAGGGATGTTGTTAGAAAACAAAGGCATAAAGATTGCCATGATGAAGTTTGATCCCTATCTGAATGTCGACCCTGGCACGATGAATCCTTTTGAGCATGGCGAGGTCTACGTCACTGACGACGGAACAGAGACGGACCTCGACCTTGGCCATTACTTTCGCTACACCAACAGTCATTTATCAAAGAAGTCGAACGTCACTACGGGGCAGGTCTACAGCACAGTAATCAGCCGGGAGAGGCGTGGCGACTATTTAGGGAAGACGGTACAGGTGATCCCGCATATCACCAACGAGATCAAGCAGCGCATCCTCGACCTCACCAAAGAGACTCCCGATATTGACGTCGTCCTCGTTGAAGTAGGGGGTACGGTGGGGGATATTGAGTCGTTGCCCTTTATGGAAGCAATACGCCAGTTTCGCTTGGAGCGCAACAAAGACTGTATCAACATCCACTTGACGTATGTACCCTATCTCAAAGCCGCTGGAGAGGTCAAGACCAAGCCTACGCAGCACTCTATACAGGCATTGAGGGAAATAGGCATCATTCCCGATATGATCTTATGTCGTTCAGAAACCCCTCTCGCCTCTTCAATCATCAACAAGATCAGCCTCTTTTGTAGCGTCCCTGTCGATGCCGTGTTCGAAGAAGTCGATGTAGAGAAGTCAATTTACGAGGTGCCGTTGAATCTCCACCACCAAGGGGTCGACTCTGCTGTATGCCGCTTGTTAGATCTCCCTGACAAGCCATGCAAACTGACACGTTGGAAACAAGTCCTCGATACGATCAACAACCCCAAGGACACCGTTACCATTGGCCTGGTAGGCAAATATGTGAGTCATCAGGACGCGTACAAATCTGTCTTTGAAGCGTTGGAACACGGCGCACTTGACGCGGGGTATGCAATCAACATCAAGCGCATCGAAGCAGACAAGATCACATCAATCGACGACCTTGACACGAAGAAGACGGGGTGCGACGGCTACCTCGTTCCCGGAGGTTTTGGCGAGCGCGGGATAGAAGGAAAGATGATGGCAGCAGCCTACTGCCGCGAAAATAAAGTGCCCTACTTTGGACTTTGTTTCGGCATGCAAGTGATGTTGATTGAGTTTGCTCGCTCTATTCTAGGCCTCAAAGACGCGACATCTACTGAGATCGATCCAGAAACCTCTAACC
>JAFITR010000116.1 GCA_017116025.1 Simkania negevensis | reverse complement strand
TACGTCGAATTCACGTTTATGAGGTCGAGAAAAAAACAAACTATAAAAAATAATATGTACTGGCTGCCTCATAAGTAGCTATCCTGTCTATCTTGTTCCTGCAATCGGTATTTTTTTGTTTACGCATTATTAAAATCCGGCTAGAGTCAAGTTAAAGGGAGAGGGGAGGTTATCATGGGGCAACCATCTATTCCGGATCTTGAGCAGGCCATTATCGATGCAAAAGGGAGCGGATCTCGTGAAGCGGGAATGGAGAAGCTTGCCAGCGCTTTTGAGCTGTTTCATCACGAGACGAAGCATTTGGAACAGGCGTATGGTGAGTTAAAGAGCCGTTTTGATGCCGTCAGAGGCCAGCTTGCCGAAAGCAAGATCAAGCTCAATGCTAAGATTCTTGAGCTTGATGCAACCAACCACTATCTGTCGAGCATTCTAGCCCACATGACACAAGGCCTTCTCTTTATTGGGCTCGATGGGACGATCACAACATACAACACTGCAAGTGAGCGGATTTTTGCTCTATCGAGGAAAACGACTCTTGGCACCGCCTTCTGGGACCATTTCAGTGACATGATCTTCGGTTTTTCTATCAAAGAAGCCTTAGCAAGCCAAGCACCCCCTTCTTTCCAAACCTGCACATACAGGACAAAACAGCTTGAGGTTTCCACAACGTTAGTCACAACAGGCCCTACGGTCCATCACGGGCTGTTGGTCCTTATACGCGACATCACAGAAATCAGCCGACTACGTTTTCAAACCGAGCGACAAGACCGTTTGAAAGAGCTTGGGGAGATGGCCGCGGCCTTAGCCCATGAGATCCGGAACCCTCTGGGAGGGATTGAAGGCTTTGCTTCTCTTCTCAGCAGAGACCTGGCGAATGCTCCTCACCAGAAAATCATGGCAGAGAACATTGTCAAAGGGGTACAAATCCTTAACTGCTTGGTGACAAACGTACTTAACTACTCCCGCCCTGTCCAGCTACAATGTACGACAACAAACCTTACCGACCTGATCAGAGATGTCATTCTCTTGATAAAGATGGACACCTCACTAGATCCTGAAGTCAAGGTCTGTTTGGTTTGTCCAAAAGAGGCCGTTTTTCTCTCCATGGACCCTCATCTATTCAAAACAGCACTGTTGAACATCCTCGTCAACGCCTTCCAAGCAATCCAACACCCCAACGGCTCCATCGACATCACTCTTTCTACCACCAACGAAGAAACCTCTCTTGTCATCCAAGACAACGGCATGGGAATTGCCGAAGAAAATGTCGAAAAGATCTTCTCTCCATTTTTTACAACAAAGGCAAATGGCAATGGTTTTGGCCTATCAGAGACATATAAAATCATCCAGGCCCACAACGGAAACATTGAAGTGACTTCTTCTCTCAACAAAGGGACGATATTCACCATTACACTCTCCTTGTACCATCTTTCAGAAAACAGTATAACACCCCATTAGGACCATCTCTGCTAGGAGGCTATATGAGCATAGAAAAAGTTCTTGTCGTCGATGACGAGGTGCTGATACGTAGCTTTCTCATAGAAGCCCTAGGTCGCCAAGGCTATGAAGTAACGGGAGCAGAGAGTGGCGAAAAAGCTGTTCAGCTTCTCAAGGAAAAAAACTACGACCTTGTCATCACGGACATGAAAATGCCAGGTCTTTCGGGCATGGACGTTCTGCGTAAGATCAAAGAGCTTGCCCCTTCTACAGTAGTCATCATCATGACGGCATTTGGAAGCATTGAGAACGCGGTAGAAGCGATGTCTCTGGGAGCTTTCAACTACCTCATCAAGCCCTTTTCTCCTGATACGATAGAAGCAATGATTCAGAAGGCCAAAGAACATCGATCACTAGTAGAAGAAAACAACTATCTCAGATCACAAGTGCGCAATCAAGGCAATGGGACACAAATCATTGCAACAAGTCCTATAATGAAAAAAATCATTGCCGACGTCAAGAAAGTTGCTGCCAGCAATGCAACCATTTTTATTAGTGGGGAGTCAGGCACAGGGAAAGAGGTCATTGCCCACGCTATCCACCACCACTCTCAACGTTCATCCCGTCCCTACATCAGAGTCAACTGCGCAGCGATCCCAGAGACGCTGATCGAGTCAGAATTTTTCGGCCACGAAAAAGGTTCTTTCACAGGAGCACACGCCAAGAGGATAGGGAGGTTTGAGCTGGCACATGAAGGGACGCTACTGCTCGACGAGATCACCGAGATTCCGATAGGCATCCAAGCGAAGCTCTTACGCGTCATCCAAGAGATGGAATTTGAACGAGTAGGGGGGCACAAGCCCATCAAGGTCGATGTACGCCTTGTTTCCACAACAAACAGAGACATGAGGCAGGCCATTGCTGACAATCTTTTTCGCAAAGACCTCTATTATCGCCTCAACGTCGTCCCTATCTTTCTTCCTCCTCTTCGCGACAGGAGAGAGGACATCATTCCTTTTGCCGAGTATTTTTTAGCAAAGCTATGTCAAGAAAACCACAAGAAGCAAAAACGGTTTTCTAAACAAGCATTGAAGAGTCTGTTGGCCTACCCCTGGCCTGGCAATATCCGTGAACTTGCCAACACCATCGAACGCGCTATTGTCATGGATTATGCTAATGTCATCGAAAAAGACCATCTCTACTTACCCGAACAGATCACAGCCCCTTCTTCTGACGAGACAGGAGAAAGCTTCTTGCCCATTGGTGTCTCTCTTAGAGAGCTGGAGAAACGGTTTATCATCGAAACCCTCCAAGCAAAAAGCCTTAACAAAAACACAGCAGCACAAACATTGGGCATCACAACACGCACGTTACGCAACAAGCTCAAGGAATACCACGGAGGGATGGAAACGGTAACAAAAACAGAGAAACTTCATGGCTCATAACGGCGATGCCATCACCCTTGCCGTCGGTGGCGGCAAAGGGGGCGTAGGCAAATCCATGATCTGCTCCAACCTTGCCGTCATCTATGCACAAGAAGGGATACGTGTAGCACTCTTCGACCTCGATTTTGGCGCAGCCAATATCCATACCGTCTTTGGTATACGTACGCCCGAGAAAGACCTGGGCAGCTACTTTGAAGAGAGGGATACCACACTCAAAGAGCTCCTGCTTCCAACAGAAATCCCAAACCTCCATATCATCGCTGCATCAGGCTGTCTTCCAAAACTTACCGCCATGCCCAGGGAAGAGAAGGCCGCATTCATCAAAGAGATGCAATTGCTCGACGTCGATATCGTCCTCCTCGACCTGGGGGCAGGAAGTGCGATTAACATCCTAGACTTCTTCTCTATGACAACAGCAGGTATTGTCGTCACTACCCCAGAACCTACAGCGATTCTCAATGCATATGAATTTTTGAAAAACACAACCTACCATATCCTCTCCCGTATGTTCCGCAACCATCCTCGTATCATTAAACAGCTCAATGTCAGAGAAAACTCCATCCAAGCCGTTATCGAACGCATAGCGAAGATGGCACCATGGGTATCAAAACAAATCGATACCATCTGTCGCGAATTAAACTTCTACCTTATCTTTAACCAAGCTCAAACAGACAACGATGCCACGTTGGGTAAAAAGCTACACAACACCTGTAGCAAACACCTCAACATTTACCTCAACTATGCCGGTATCCTCTACCACTCTAAAGAAGTACACCAGTCTCTCCTCAATATGCGCCCTATTACCCTCGACCTGCCTGATTCTGCAACAACAATCAGCTTGCGCCGCATGGCGCACGCCATCCTCAACAACGTCATCGCACAATCTGTCGATCACACCCCTCCAACACCCTTCGAAAAACAGTACGCCACTGTTTTGCATCACGCAAAAAAAGACTACCTACAAAACCTTTTGACCAATAAACGCCTCGAACGAGAGCAAAGAACAACAAAATATAAACGCGAAGAGCGCGAAGAAACGCGAAGAAATTAACGAAGCAACGTAAAGAAAAAACAAACTATAAAAATAGTATATACGGAAAGAGGTTCCCGCTGAAATTTTTACCACAGAGAACACAGAGGTCACAGAGAAAGAGATCTTTCATGACTATTTCAAGAAAAATGCGGTCCAAATATTTTAAATTCTTCTCGGTGTCCTCTGTGCTCTCTGTGGTAGATATCAAATTGATCATCAAAAGGTTGCTTCAGCGAGAATCGCTGCACGAATATTTTTTTCTTTGTGTTGCCTCGTTAATTTCTTCGCGTTTCTTCGCGCTCTTCGCGTTTATGTTTTTATGTTCTTCGCTTTCTTCGCGTTAACCTCCGCCGCCTCGTTAAGCTCCGCTGCCTCGCTAAGCTTCTTCATTGCCTCGTTAACCTTATCGGCGTTACGCTCATCGATTTCGAGATTGCCGGTGAAGAAAGGCATATCGAGGTGCTCTTTGACAAGCTTACCTTCAGCATCCCACACGCGGGATAGATAAAGCCCTGTCTCCATATTGTACATTTCTTCTTTGACAAGTTGTCCGGAGGAGAGCCAGGTTTTGACATCATTGCCTGGAGTGCGCAACATCACATTCTTTACATTCATTGACTCCTGGGGTTTTTTCT